>CAMLPZ010000016.1 GCA_946482045.1 uncultured Asticcacaulis sp. | reverse complement strand
GAGTAAGCGTGGCGGGGGCGGAAAACCGCTCAGGCGTTGTGAAAAATTATTCGGATGCCGCCGCGTCGTCGCCGGGCGTGCCGTCGTCGGCCACTGGATCGGGAGCCGGATCGGTCTTGTCGTCGGTCAAGTAGGGGTTGAGCGGTTCATCGGCCTTTTCCGGCGTGACTGGATCATCGATGGCTTGCGGATCGTCGGGTTTACGTGGTGGCGCCAGGGTGGCGTCATCGCGGGCAGCGGGGTCTGCCGTCGTGGTCGCCGTCACCTGGGCGGCGGACTGGGCAGCCGCCGCCTGCTGCGCGGGTGCCGTCCGGCCAAGGCGCAGGTCCTCCTCGCGGTCGTCGCTTGCGCTTTCCGCCTCGACAATATCCGCGCTGGCCGCTTCCAACGCTGAGGCGTCGTCCTCCGTAGCGATATCGACGCGCGCCCGACCGTCGTCATGGACTTCAGGGTGCGCATCATGGATCTCACCATCGCTGGCCACTATGACGGCGTTCGGGTCGGGGGGAACAGGCATGGCCGGTTAGGGGGCGCTGTCGTAAGGATCGCTGTCGTCGTCGGCCTCGACCGTCGCTGTTTCGGCTTCGTAGACGTCATCCGCCTGGGTTTCGATGATGGCGTCGTCATGCTGAGCAGCTTCGATCGCGTCCTTGAGCTTGCCGCCGATTTCCCCCAGAGCATGAAACACGCTTTTGGCAGCGTTGCCAACGCTGGCATCATCGACTTCGGCCGGGAGGGTCTCGGCTTCATAGACCTCGTCAGCCTGGGCTTCCACGACCGGCTGTTCGGCCGTGTCATGACCAAGCGTTTCAATGGCCTCCTTGATGTGACCGCCAAGTCCGCCCGCGCCATAATCCGCGTTCTTGACCGCGCCACTAATCGCAGACAGTGACGCGGCGGCATCGGCGCCGACTTCGGACCCCACCTGTCGCTCATGGAACACAGCCTCAATCTTGCCTGCAAGCTGCTGGGCCTTGTCGATGAGACTGTTCTGGGCCAGTAACTCACCGTCCAATTCGCCCGACTGCGATGTCTCGGTCGCTTCCGGCTCAGGCTGTGACTCGGGACGGGGAATATGGTCGGGCAGGGGCGGTGGAATTGGTACCGGCTGTTCTGGCGCGGCATCGACCGGCGGCTGGTCTTCCATGCGGTCCTTGTTGTCCGGAAGGATGACGTCTTCCGGCCATTGCGGCTGGGGGTAGCCCCCCATGCCTTGGATTACGCCTTCGATATCGGGCAGGACGGGCGGGTCGTAGGGATTTTCGTCAGTACGGGCCATGGGTTACTTCCTTTCTCAATCGGTCAGGACATCAGGTTGAATTTCGGCAGGCGGCCGGACCGTAAGCACGGTGCGGCATTCGGCATTGGCGCAGCGGATCTTCACCTCGCGCTTGCCTTCGAGCGCGGTCTTGAGGACGCGCAGGGGGCGGCGGCAGGCGGCGCAGTCGATACGCAGCGAATTGTCGTCCTGCTCGGGCGACAGGCGCTCGATGCGGGCCGATTTCGGCGGGGCGGGCCGGACCTCAAGGACCTTGCGGCAATCGGCATTGGGGCAGCGCACCTTGATGGCGTCGGTCTCGTTGGCGAAGCGGCCGCGATCAAAGCGCAGCGGCCCCTGGCAGGCGATGCAGTTCAGCCGGACGTGGCCGTCATCGACCGGCTGTCTGGGCGAAGCGGCGGCGACGGGCGGGGCCTTCGGCGTTTCGGCGTCAATCCAGTGGTCGATGACGCGCCGCCATTGCACGAAGTCGGACGTGTCGGAAAACTCCTGCTGCAGGCGCAGGCGCCGCATCAGAAAGGGCTGGCTGCCCATGGTCATTTCGGCGACCTGATGCGTGGCGCCGACCGTATCAGCGATCTGGCGCTCCAGGGCATCGAAGCTCAGCTTTTTCAGGACCGGGAACGACTTCATCGCCCATTGCACGGTGACGCGGCGGACGATGCCGGCATCGCCGACGACCAGCGCGCCGGCGCGGTCGGCGGTGATCTGCGACTGCCGCGCCCAGGCCATCAAAGGCGCTTCGACGGCGCTTTCGACGATCTTGGTCGGGTTGAGGAACTGCATGACGCCTTCACCCATGATGGTGCGGCTGGCGGACTGGCCGCTCATGAAGCGCGAGACGGTGTTCCACAAGGCGTGGCCGGCGGCGACGTGGCCCATTTCGCGGCCCAGCAGGTACAGCAGCTCTGCGTCTCCGAAATTCAGCAGGACCGAGCCGACGACGATGAACGCCCCGGACTCGTCGCCCAGCGTGATGCAGTCCCACATCTGGTCGCCGGAGATATAGATTTCGGGCATGTAGCCCAGACCGATGACGCGGGCCGCCCGGATGGCCTGGTTGAACAGGTCGGGCATTTGTTCGGGGCCGAGCCGGATGCCGTTGGCGGCGGCTTCGAGATAGGGACGGCCCAGGCGCTGCGACAGGGCCTGGGCCGCCGCATTGATCGGGCCGGAATTGCGCAGGGTGCGCATGGCGGCGGCGTCGAGATCCCACATCCAGTAGTCGACCGGCAGGTGGTAGTCGGACGCCAGCGGCCGCAGCCAGCGGCAGACCGGGCAGAAGACCTGATCGCTGCGCAGACGCGCACCGTCATCACACGCCGAACAGCGGTGACCGTGCCACGGCATGATCGGGGCGGCCGCGCTATCGCCGCCAATGTCGGCCCCACATGCGCCGCAGAACCGTTCGCCGGGCATCAGGCCGTTGCCGCAATTGCCGCAGAATTTGGGGGCGCCTTGCGTCACTCGACGGCCCTCCATGATGTTGCGCGCTCGCTGACGGCGGCGCCCATGCCGATCGATTGCCACATCTGCGCTTCCTGACGCCCCGGGCGCCACTGCATCCACAGCACACAGCCCATCAGCCACAGGATCGGGATCATGGCGGCCATCTCAAAGCCTGGCATCAGGATCGGCGCGATCGTCAGGATCGTCACGGCACAGAGATAGCCCCAGGTGCCCGGCGTGGCGCCGAGGCCGAACTCGATATTGATGTGCGTGCGCTTGCCCTGGCCGTCGATGCGGGCGGTCCAGACCTGAAGGTGCGGCAGGCCGGGCAGGGGGACCGGGCGGGTAAAGGTCAGGCTGTTGCCGGCGTGATCGGCGGGAACCATAAAGCCCTGTTCTGCCATGGCCTTGCACAGCAGCCGCCGCGCGGCGGGGGCGGGCACGTCGAGACAGGCCGAAGCCGATTTCCAGTAGACATAGGGAGAGATCATCGTGTTTGGCTCCCCAGTTCGCGGCTTGGCACGACGCGGTCCTCGCCATAGGCGAAGTTCAGGCTGCGCAGGACGGTATGCGACCACGCAAAGGGGCGAAGCGTGGAAAGCTGTGGCCACAAGCGCTTTTCAAGTGTGCTGGCCTGCAGGCGGATGGCAAACGCATGGACGACGGGAAGCGCGTAACCGGCTGCGATCACGGCAATCAGCCAGGTCTCGTCCATATGGTTGGCAAAGACCATCATCGCCGCCATCGCTACGCCGAACCCGGCCAGCATGCCGAGATAGTAGAGGGCGCGCGGTGCCAGCCCGCAGCGGACCGAGATGACGGTGTGCGGACCTTTCGTTGCAAAGCTGACCTGCCATTCGTGACGCGTCGCCAGCCCCAGCAGCCATGAGCGTCGGACGAAGGACCAGGCGTCGGGGCCCAGGGTGCGTTCCTGGGTAAAGCCGCAACCCGTCATGGCTGCGAACAGGCAGGCCCTGGCGTCTTCGGCGGTTGCGCCGGTCGCGGCCCGGACGGTTTTCCAGTAGCTGTCCATGCGTCCCCCCTTTTGCGTCAGAGCCGGTCGAGCAGTTCGGTGCGGCGCTGTTCGAACTCGGCGTCGCTGATCAGGCCCTTGCCCTTGAGCACGGCCAGCTTCTCGATCTTGGCGATGACGTCGTCTTCGCTGGCCGAAGCCGGGGCCGGGGCGGGCGCGGGATCAGGCGTCTTGACGAGGGATGGCCCAGTGACAGGGGCTGCGACGGGCGCGGCGGCAGGCATGGGCGTCGGCGCGGGTTGGACAGGCTGGACCGGTGCGGTCGCCAACTTCTTCTGGACCTGCGCTGCCAGCTTATTGGGGATGCCGACCGCATAGTCATAGACCGCCCAGCCGATGCCGCCGATCGAGCACAGCGGCGCCAGCACCCCGACCCACATGCTGAGGAACATGATATTGATCAGGCCGACGGCGACCAGGATGCCGAGGACGACAAAGGTGGACGACCAGTCGACCTTGATGCCGTAGCTGAGGCGCGTGGCGGACGGTCCGGTCGGCTGGAGCACGGCCTGGCAGCGGAAGCGCAGGGGCGTGCCCAGCGACTTGTACGGAATGCTGGCCAGCAGGCCGGTCGGATGATGGGGCTGGGTGATGTCGGCGCTCATCGATTGCAGCGCCTCGGTCAGGTGGGCATAGGCTTGGTGCGTCGCCATCGGCAGGTCCAGCGTCCGGTCGGTCGGCACCGCCGCGACATTGCCGGCGAAGTTGGGGCGCATTGGCGGTATCGACGGAGCGACAGGCGGAGCCGGCGGGATTGGGTTCGTCCCTGGCGCAACCCCCCCGGAGGAGCCGGCCAGGGACGTGCCGCAGGCCGCGCAGAATCGCGTTCCGGCGCGGTTTTGCGCGCTGCAGGCAGGGTTTGGGCAGACGGTCTGGTCTGCGGACGGGGCGGTGGCTGTGTGTGTCATGGCAAGAGTCCCGGAAAGCTCAGCGAATGATGATCAGTTGACGATGATGGCCTGGCGCCAGATTCCGGCGATCTGCTGGAAGGGCACGGGCTGTGTGAATTGCGCCATGGGATCGTTGATGTGGACGAGGGCAGTGACTCCCTGCGGCGTTTCCTGGAAGGACATGCCGCGCGCCACGACGACGTGGCCGGACGACGGATTGGTCTGAAGGCCAATGACGACGGCGTGCCCCTGCTTGAGCGTGCGATAAAGCGTCATTGGATCCGTCGGTTCGGCATAGGACGAGGTCCGGCCGCCGTAGTGCTGGATGAGGCCTTGGATCTGCTGTAGCGTGCCCGTGACGACGCACTGCGGGTTCTGCTGGGCGCAGCAGGTTTCGGCGGGGGCATTGTTGGCGGTGGCGACCAGGGCGCACTGTTGTGGCGTCTGTTCGCGGCCGCGTGAAGCGGCGATGATCTGTTGCGAAACCGCCGCCCAGCACCAGACATTGGTCTCCTGGCTGATGTTTTCGATCGGCAGGTCGACCGGCGCCAGGCCGTAGGGGATGTCGCCCGTATTCTGCGAGAGGTTGGGTGCGTTCATTGGCTGGACCTGCATCTGCGGGTCCATCTGCTGTTGCTGCTGGAAGCCCTGCGGATTGAGGATCTGGTCCATCATCTGCTGGCGCTGGCTGGCCATCTCGGCCTGGCCCATGAAATAGAAGACGAGCGGCAGGGCGGCGACGGCGATATACCAGGCGGCGCGGTTGCCCATCAGGCCGCCGCCAGCCATGCGCGCCTTGACCTTTGATGTCAGAAGACTTGACAGGTCTGTTGGTTTGGATAGCTGCATAGGTTTCGACCCCCGGAAAGGACGGCGGCCGGCAGATGGACCGCTCTATCCGAGTAAGCGCGATGGCGTCACAAAACGGTTCAGGGCCTATTGAAAAAATGTAAGCTCCCGCCGTGCTTTTGCTTTTGGCCGCAAAGTCGGGTATCGTTGTTACCTGTCGGGATGAGGGTAGGGGCATGGAGATCGGACAGACGCGCGTTTTGATCGGGCAGTGGCGCGCCGGCGAGATGAGTGCCCGCGACCGTCTGATCAGCCGTCTGCACCCGGAACTCAGTCAGATTGCCGCCGCCCGCCTGCGCCGTGAACAGAATTCGTCGCTGTCAACCGGCGATCTGATCAACGACGTCATCCTGCGCCTGATGCAGATCGAACGCATCGACGCCAATGATCGCGCCCACCTGATCGCGCTGGCGTCGCGCATGATGCGCAACATTCTCATCGACTACGCCCGCCAGAAGCGCAGCGACAAACGCCAGCACCACAAGGTCGAACTGACGACTCGCGTCGCAGGCGACCTGCGCTATGACCTGATTTCCCTCGATTCCTCGCTGATCCGTTTGAAGGCAATTGACGAGGGTCTCATGGAACTGGTGGAGATGCGGTATTTCGGCGGCATGACGGTAGAGGATATCGCCGAAGTGACCGGCATGTCCGAAGCGACGATCAAGCGGCGGTGGACGGTGGCGCGGGCCTGGCTCACAGACGCCCTGAACCACCCGGTGGACAATGACTGAGAGCGATCTGGAAACGGAACGCCTGGCGCTTGCCTTGTTCGAAGCGCTCCTCGACATCCCCGAAGCCGATCGACCCACATGGATCAAAGCGCAGACAAAGGGCAAGCCTAGGCTGAGGCGACGTCTTGAAGCCATGCTCAAGGCGGAGACGCTTCTGAACCTGAAGACGGGTTCGGCGTCCGACTACCTGGAAGAAGAACCCGCACCCGAACGCATCGGGGCCTACCGCATCACTGGCCTGATCGGTCGCGGCGGCATGGGGGCGGTCTACCGTGGTGAGCGCATGACGGGTGATTTCAATCACGTCGCCGCCATCAAGATCATCAAGTCGGGTCTGTTGTCGCAGTCCCTGATCGAGCGCTTCCAGCGCGAACGCCAGATTTTGGCGGGCCTGTCCCATCCCAATATCGCCCAGCTATATGACGGCGGCGAAACGGAGCAGGGCCAGCCCTTCATCGTCATGGAATGGGTCGACGGCCTGCCGGTCCTGCAATACGCCGATGAAGCCGCTTTGAGCCGTGAGGCGCGCCTGGCCCTGTTTTGCGACGTGTGCCGCGCCGTTGCCTTCGCGCACCGCAACCTGATCGTCCACCGCGACCTGACGCCATCGAACGTGCTGGTCACCCGCGACGGCGTGGTCAAGCTGATCGATTTTGGCATCGCACGTCTGGCCGACAGCGAAGGCAGCGTGGGCGAGCGGTCGCGCGGCACCGCCAGCCTGAGCCTTACCCCCGGCTTCGCGGCGCCCGAGCGCATGCATAGCTCCGAAGTCACGACGGGCGCTGACATCTATTCGCTGGGGAAGCTGCTTGAGCACCTGCTTGCCGCGCAAACCGATCCCGAGCTCGACGCCATTATCGCCCGCGCCACGGCGATCGCGCCCGGGGACCGTTATCCGACCGCCGACGCCCTGCGCGCCGATACTGACGCCTATCGCAGTGGCTGGCCGGTAACCGCTGTGAACGGCGGGCGGCGCTACGTCTTCGCCAAGTTCGCTGGCCGCCATCGCTTTGGTGTCCTGGTGGCGTCCGTTGCCGCCATCGCCGTCGTTGCGGCTTTCGGCCTTGTGTTGCTGGCTAATCACAAGGCCCAGCTGGCGCGGACCGAGGCCGAAATGCGCTTCGAACAAACACGCGCCATCGCCAACACGCTCCTGTTCGACGTCTATGATGAGGTCAGCAAGGTTGAGGGTGCGACGAAAGCCCGCGAACTGCTGGCGAAAACCGGGGTCGACTATCTCGACAAGCTGGCAAACGATACAAACGCGCCCGTCGCCGTTCGTGTCGAGGCCGGGAAGGGACTTGTCCGCCTGTCCCAGGTAATGGGTGGTGGCCAGGAAAGCACGCTTGGCCGGTACAAGGACGCGACGGCCCTGCTGGCGCGCGGCGAGGCGGTACTGAAGGCGGCGGTCGAACAGAGCCCGGATGATGCCGATGCGGCTGCGGCCTATGCCGAGTTGCTGGTCGAGCAGTCGGGGAATAACCTCTACAACGATAATGATCCTGAAAAAGCAAGGCGTCAGGCGATAATGGCGCAAGGCCTGTTGAAGACCCTGGCCTCTGCGGATGCGAAACTCGCCGCGCTGTATTTGACGGCTATACAGGCGGAAGGCGATTCCTGGCTGTGGGACGACAAGTTCAAGGAGGGACGCGAGGTGTTGTTGCGAGCGGATGCCGTCTTCAAGGCCATGCCGCAGCGATACCGTTCAGACCTGAAGGTGCTGGCGGCGCGCAGCGCCTCGTTGCGTCTGCTGGGGGAGGCTTGTCACAAGCTCAAACAGCCGGAGCAAGCCCGTGCCGCCCTCGCTGAAAACATCGCCGTAAATCGGGAACGGGTCCGTCGTGACGCGGGCAACCCCAAGGCGCTGCGCGGCCTAATTCTCGGCCTGCGCTACGATGCCATCGTTCACCGCACCAATATGCGCGACGCTGAAGCCAGGGCCTCGATCGCCGAGGCGTATAAGCTGGCCTCAGATTGGAAAGCGCGCGACAGTTCCGACCTTGGCGTCCTGGAACTGGTGGCGGCGACCGGTGATGTCTATGCTCAGGTTCTCACCGACCAGAAGATGTACGGCCAAGCCGAAACAGTGAGCGATCAGGTCATCGCCACTCAGAAACTGCGCATTGAGCGTGCCGACGGCGCACCGTTCGCAGTTCGTGGTCTGGCGACGACGCTGGCGACGCGGGGCGGGAATTTCTACAATGCGGGCCACTATGCCAAGGCCTGCCAGGCATGGGCCGAGACCAAGGCCGCGTGGAAGCTTCTCGATAGCCGGGGTCAGCTCAGCAAGACGGATCGCGACAACAGCTATGCTGATGTACAGGATTATCTGCGCAAAAGTTGTAACCCGCCAAGGGCAGGCCTCGGAAAGGAAGTATAAGCGTGTTTCGCGTCCTTTAATGAACTATCCGCGTTTGGGCACGTTTCAAACACCGGGTCATTCAGGAACAGAACGCCGGCGTCTTAAACACGTTGTCAATTCTTGTCGGACGAGATTGGGCCAGGGGGGCAACCGTCGGGCTTGCACGGCAAGGCGTCGTCCCACCAGATCAGTCTGACCACCCAGTCACCGGGCTCGACGCGGGGATCGGTCGCCAGCGACAGAACCTGGCCGGCATTTGGGGCGGTGACCACGGCGACCTTTTCGCCGAAGGGGTTATGGACGCTGAACAAAGGCTGACCGGCCTTGACTGTATCTCCAATCTTGACTTTGAGCCGGGCCCAGCCGCCATTTGCGGATTTGACGTTGCCGATGGCGTTGCCGACAAAGGGCCTGCCGGGCGCCTCCACCTTGCCGGCCAGCATGCCGCGCGCGGTCATCAGATTGCGCAGGCCCGCCAGGGTGCGGGCGATCATGGGCTCGTCGAACGTTTCCGGGGCGCCCAGTTCATAGGTGACCGCGGGAACGCCAATCCCGTTGAGCATGTTTTCGACGGCGCCGTCGACACCCGGATCCATATTGATTACATCGGGCCTGAGTACGTCGGCGATTTTCCGCGCTTCGCCCGTCTGGGCAAAGACGTAAGCCGGATAGACCGTTCCGCGCGACTGGGTATGAAGGTCGACGGCGAAGTCGGCATTGCCGACGAACAACTGCGTCCAGATGCGTTGGTCGTAGCGAGAAGCCGGGCTGCCGTCGGTCTCATCCGGGTGAGGGACGTTGGGCATCAGCCGGTTTAGGTTTTCGCCACTGGTGCCGATGATGTCCGATGTGAAGCCGCGCGTCGAATGCAGCAGCCCCGGCGTGTTCAGACCTGGAATGGCGACGATGGTGCCGCTTAAGGTCTCAGGCTTTATGGTGTCCGCCAGGCTGTGGATGACGGCGATGCCGTTCAGTTCGTCGCCGTGGATAGCCGCTGTAATCAGGAACTTCGGTCCCGACTTTGCACCCTTGATGACGACGATCGGGATGTACCAGCCCTGACCGATCGCGGTATCGAGGGGGCGAAACCACAGTCTGGTCTTGCCGGTCGGCAGGTCGACGACATCCAGCCGGTCGATAACCTGAACGCCGTCGATGCGGTCGCCTGTGTAGGTCGTGGCGGCGGAAAGCGGGGTGGCAAGCGCGAGCAGGACAAATGCGGTGGCGAAGAAACGTGCGTGCATAGGGTGATCCGGGATGATCCAGAGGCCAGCTTAGCCTTGCCTGATGGCGGTGTCCATTGGCCGCATGCCAGGCGAATGCGCTTTGGCTTTACAGTGGAAAAGGCCTAGATTGCCACGACGGGCAGGTTGGGAGATAGCGCGATGAAAAGCCTCTGCGTAAGTATTCTGGCTCTGGCGCTGTGTGTTTCGCCGGCGCTTGCAAGGCCCAGGCCTGCCGACACGGTTTTCGTCAATGGCCGTATCCACACGGTCGATGCCAGGGACACCGTCGCGCAAAGCCTGGCGGTGCGTGACGGGCGGATCGTCTATGTTGGCGATGATGCCGGCGCCAAACCCTTCGTCGGGCGCAGGACCAGGAAAATCGACCTGAAAGGCCGGATGGCTATGCCAGGCCTGGTCGATGGCCATATGCATCCGCAATCGGGGGGATTGCGCGAACTGAACTGCAATCTGCGCTATGAGGCGCTGACGGTCGCACAGTTCCAGGCGAAGATCCAGCAGTGCCTGGATGCCGAGCCGGAGGCCGATGCGGCAAAATGGCTGGTCGTCATCAACTGGTACGAACAGGCCATGCAGCCGCCGGGTACGGTACTTGGTCATGCCGACCTCGATGCTCTGAGGACGGCGCGGCCGATCATGGTGCGGTCGTCGTTCGGCCATTCCAACCTGACCAACCGGCGTGGGCTTGAGATTGCCGGCATCACCCGGGATACGCCCAATCCCAAGGACGGCATCATCCAACGCGATGCCAGCGGCGAGGCCACCGGCCGGTTCGAAGACGCCGCCCAGGACCTGATCAGCCGGCATGTCCCCGCGCCGGACGCGGCGACCAATCTCAAGGCGACGCAAATCGCGCTTAAAATGATGCGCGAGCAGGGCATCACCACCTTTCTTGACGCCTATACCGATATCGAAACGCTCACCGCTTATCGCGACGTCATGAAGGCTGGCGGGCTGACGGCGCGCGGGCACTTTGGCGTCCTGATCGACGCAGGAACCGACTACGATGCCGCCAAGGCCGTTGCGGAGGTGTTACGCCAGAAGCAGGCCTATGAGCGGCTGGGCAAGGGGGCGGAGCCCGGACTGAGGTTGCACACAGCCAAGCTTTTCCTGGACGGTGTGGTTGCCGCGCCGTCGCTGACCGGCGTCATGGTCGCACCCTATTTCGAGAATTTCGGAACGAAAGAGGCGCCGCACTGGCGCCCTGGCAAGAACTGCGGGCCACAGCCCTATTTCAGCGACGCGCAGTTGCAGGACACGCTGATCCGGCTATCGGACGCCGGCATTGATCCGCATATGCACGCCGATGGCGACGGCGCGGTCCGCCAGGCGCTCGACGCCGTGGCCGTCCTGCGCGCCACCCGGCCGCAAAGTCCGGTACGCCCGGCGATCGCCCACGCGGAGCTGGTCGATCCGGCCGACTACGGCCGCTTCGCCGAACTCAACGCCTTGCCGGTCCTGTCATTCCAGTGGGGCAAGCCGGGACCAGATACGGTTGACACTGTGCGTGACTATCTGGGACCGGCGCGACATGCCCTGTTCGAACCTTCCGGTTTGCTGGAAATATACGGCGCGCGCATTGTCTTTGGCAGTGACTGGCCGGTCGATACCCTTAACGAATGGCTGGCCCTGCAAATCGCCGTCACGCGCCGGGCCGTCGGCGCGGATGCCCAGAAATACCCCGGACGCCTGGGCGTCGATCCCGGCCTGTCACGGACGCGCGCCATTCGCGCCATGACCATCGACGCCGCCTTTAGCCTGCACCAGGAAACCGAGACCGGCTCGCTTGAGACCGGCAAGCTGGCCGACCTGATCGTCATAGACCGCGACCTGTTCGCCATCCCGCCGGAAGAGATCGGCGGCACGAAGGTACTGATGACCCTCGTCGGCGGACAGGTGGTTTACGACGCTCAGGGCTTCTAGAGCGATATGGCGAAAAGTGTCAGCGGTTTTCGCCAAAAATATCGCGACAAAGCAAAAACTTAGATCGGAATGAAGTTTCCACCTAAAATCATTCCGATCTAAGCAGAAAGGCCGGGATCGCTCCCGGCCTTCGCTTTAGTCCAGCTTGTAGGTGACTTGCAGGAAGCCCGAGCGGCCGAGGCCGTCGTACCAGCTGGTATTGTAGTAGGGGTAGCTGACCCAGGTGTCGTCGACGGGCGGCCGGGTATCGAACAGGTTGGTGATCGCCAGCGAGACGCGGACCTTGTCATTGACCTTGTACTGCACCGAACCGTTGAAGGTCGTATAGGCGTCGACCCAGGCGTTTTCATCATAGTTCGGCAGGCGGCTCAGGTAGTTGCCCGAGACGTTGATCGACCAGGGGCCGGTGACCAGGTTTGCGCTGCCAGAAGCCTTGTCGCGCGGGATGTAGTAGCTGGAATCGTTGGCCAGCTTGTCGATCGACGGATCGCCGACATACCGGACATAGTCGTGGTCGATGACGTGCGTATAGCTGCCGGTAAGGGTCAGGCGGCCAGCCGGCGTATCGAAGCGGGCGTGCGCCGACAGGTCGACGCCCGACGTGCTTTCGACCGAGACGTTGATCGGGCTGACGAAGACCTGGGTGATGTCGCCGTCGCTGTCACGCGTGACGCGGGCGATGGCGTCCTGGCAGGTCGGCGTATCGATGTCCTGCAGGCCCCCGCGGCATTCGCCTTCGGTGCGGGTCAGGTTGGACACCAGCAGGTCCTCGACCTGGCCCTTCATGTCGATCTTGAAGTAGTCGACGCTGATGTCGAAGGCGCGGTTGGGCGCCCAGACGAAGCCGGTATTGAACGATTCCGACGTTTCCGGCTCGAGGTTCAGGTTGCCGCCGGTGCGGACGCGGATGCGCGGACCGCGACCGCAGTCATCCGGATAATCGCCATCGAGGATACACTGGTAGTAGTCAGGCGCGCGGCCTTCTTCGAAGCCGGTGCCGCGATAGACATAGTTCAGGTCCGGCGCACGGAAGCCCGTGCCCCAGGCGGCGCGGAACAGCAGTGTGTCGAGCGGGCGATATTCGAGGCCGAGATTGTAGGTCGCTTCGCCAACGCTATGGCCGGCATAGTCGAAGGTGTCGTAACGCGCTGCGACGCTGGATTGCAGGGTCTTCAGCAACGGAACGGAGAATTCGACGGCGGCGGCCGAATGGGTGCGGTGGCCCTTGGCGGTGAAGTCCACCCAGCTGAAATAGTAGGGCTGGGTCGCCTTCGGGTCGGTGCCCTGGTTATAGTCCTGGCGGCCGGCCTCGACGATGGCGCTGAAACCGACCGGACCCGCAGGCATCTGGAACAGGTCGCGCGTGCCGATTTCGAGCGAAGCCTCGACGACCGACGAGCGTGGCTTATAGATGCTCTCTTCGCGGATCGAAGCGAACTCGGCCGGCGTAAGCGGCGTATAGAAGCGTGTCGGATCGGCGTTGAATACCGGCAGGCCGTAGCCGTCGTCTTCGCCGAGATATTCATCGTCCGTGTCCATACCCAGCTTCGGCCCCAGGAACAGGGCGTTGGCCTTGGCGACGTTGATCATCGGGAAGGTGACCTTGGCGTTATAGACGCTGGCGCTGATGGCCGCTTCGTAGTTCCACTTGCCGTCTTCGCCAAAGGTGCCGCGAATGCCGGGGGTCAGGGTAAAGGTATTGGCTTCGACGGTGCGCATGGCCGGTTCCAGTCCGCCCATTTCTTCCGGTGTGAAGATGCGGTACCAGTTGTCGGTGTCATCGCGTGAGGCGTGGACATTGTAGAAGTCACCGACATCGTTGCCGTCTTCGTCCTGATAGCCCCAGGACAGCGGACGCTTGAGCAGTTTCAGCTTGCTGACACCGGCCTGGGCGTCGAGGAACAGGTGGGTGTCTTCGCTCAGGTCATAGGTGAACGAGCCGACGAAGTTGGCGCTCTGACGGTCGGAGACCACCGTGCGGTAACCGACTGCGGTTTGCGACCCGCAATAGGCGCCCAGAATGTCTTCGCCGTCGCCGTAGTAGGAATCCACTTGGAGCGAGGTCGTGCCGCCGTTGGTCGAAGCCGTGCGCGCGCAGTCGGCCTCGGTGGCGTCGATGGCGTAGACGTCATAGTCGACGCGCTGCCAGTTGGTCACGCCCATCTGGTAGTCGGGATCGGGCGCGTCGGCGGTCGAATCCTGGCGCTTGCGCTGATAACCATAGACCGGGTCCTGAATCATCACTTCGCCGCCGAAGACGCCGTGCAGCTTGCCAAAGTCGAAACCAGAGGAGGCATTGAAGCGGTGCGAGGCGCCGCCGCCCTTTTCGGTCCAGCCGTAGCGGTAGTCGAGCGTCGTGCCGTCGGCGCGCTGCTTGAGCTTGAAGTTGACGACGCCGGCCAGGGCATCCGAGCCGTAGATGGCCGAGGCCGAGCCGCTCAGGACTTCGATGGCATCGACCATGCCCAGCGGGATGTTGGAGATGTCGGTGAAGTTCGAGTCACCATTATAGGGCATAGGATAGTCGGCGATGCGGCGGCCGTTGACCATGACCAGGGTGTGGTTTGGCCCCAGGCCACGCAGGTTCACTTGCTGGGCGCCCGGCGAATAGTCGGCGGCATTGCCCGACTGCATCGACTGGGTTTCACCGCCGTTCTGCGTGATGGTCTTGAGCACGTCAGGCACATTGGCATAGCCGCCGGCGCGGATTTCTTCGGAGGTGATGACGGTGACCGGGGCGGGGCCTTCCTTGCGGACACGCGGGATACGCGAACCAAGAATCGTCACGACGCCGCCGTCTTCCTGGGCGGTGGGCTCGGCCGAGGGGGCGGTGTCTTGCGCAAACGATGCCGTGGCAAGGAGGCCGTACAGACTACAACCCGCCAACAACGTCAGCTTGCAGTATCGGGCCAGGCGGTTATTCGGCATCTTTCAATCTCCGGGGGCAAGATTTTGTTGCAACTGCGAATCTTCCAGAGGTCCGATAGGTTCTGCTCCAAAATGGACGGAATCTGGAAATTTCTTGTCTGAAACGGGCACCATTTTGCTATTACGCGCAATCATTTTGTTGCCGCGTCATAAATTCTCCGTCAAGGTGACGTAAATTTGTTGCACTTGCATACCGCACAGGAGCCTGCATGCGCCGTTTGATCGCTATCCTTACCCTGAGTTTGCTGGCTGTTTCCTTGCCGATGCAGGCAAAACCGAAAAGCTGGACAGGCGGCCCGGGTTACAAGACCTTCGTTATCGGCGACGAAGCCAAGCCGACACCCGGGGACGTCAAGGGCGGGCTTCTGATGTCGGGCGGCGGCGACTGGGCCTATGACGCCTTCCGCTGGTTCGTCAATCATGCCGGCAATGGCCACATCGTTGTCCTGCGCGCATCCGGCACGACCGAATCCCAGGAAGAATTCTATAATGGCGTAAAGGGCGTCACATCCGTGCGCACCTTCCTGTTCACCGACCGCAAGGCGGCGTCCGATCCGAAGCTGCTGGAAGCGGTCAAAAAGGCCGACGGCATCTTCCTCGCCGGTGGCGATCAGTCGCGCTATGTCCGCATGTGGAAGGGCACGCCGCTCAATGAGGTAATCGACGCCCATGTCGAAGCCGGCAAGCCGTTGGGCGGCACCTCGGCCGGCCTGGCCGTCCAGGGTAGCTGGTCCTACGGCGCCATGGACGACGGCAGCGTGACTTCGCCTGAAGCGCTGAAAGACCCGCTGGGGCCCGCGGTCACCATGGTCGACAACTTCCTGCATTTCGAGCTTTTGACGCACATCGTCACCGACAGCCATTTCGCCGAACGCGACCGCCTGGGCCGCCTTTTTGCCTTTGTGGTGAAGTCGAACACGCTGCGCGCCTCGCCGACGGCGCGCTACGCCAGGCCGCTGGTCGGTCTCGGCATCGACGAAGAAGCTGCCGTGACGGTCGAAGCGGATGGCACGGCGCGCGTCCATACCAATAAGGACGGCAAGGCATGGCTGGTCCAGGGCGGCGATCCGGTCGACTTGGAACCAGGCAAGCCCCTGAACCTGACCGGTGTATCGGTCATCGGCATCGGCAAAAATTCGACCTTTAATGTCAAGACGCTGGACGTCGGCAGCCCGGCGTTCACGCGCATCTATGACATCAAGGACGGCGTGGTCACCCAGCGCCAGCACTGGTCGCTGGCCCTCCACGGTGGGGCAGGGGTGATCGAACGCGCCAACATGCCGCCGGAAAAGGAGGCTCGGTATCGCGCGTCGCTGACAAAGGCGCTGCAAGCCGGGCAGGCGGTGCTGGCCAAGGGGGGCGCCTCTCTCGATGCCGTCGAGGCCACGGCCCGCGTCCTGGAAGACGATCCCTTGTTCAACGCCGGCAAGGGCGCGGTCGTTGCCGCCGACGGCAAGTCCTATCTCGACGCGGCCATTATGGATGGCGGCACGATGAAGGCCGGCGCCGTCGCCGGTGCGACGCGGACCAAGAATCCAATCAGCCTGGCGCGCAAGGTGATGGAAAAGACGCGCCATGTGTTTATTGCCGGCGAAGGGGCGGACGCCTTCTCGGTCGCGCAGGGGCTTGAACAGGTCGATCCGTCATACTTCATCACGCCCGAGCGCCAGAAGGCGTTTGACGCCTGGAAAGCGAAGAACCTGGTCAACATCGACCGGTCGCATCTTTATGGCACGATCGGCGTCGTGGCGCTGGATTCCGACGGCCATCTGGCAGCGGCGACTTCGACGGGCGGGCTGATGGGCAAGCAGTGGGGCCGGATTGGCGATTCGCCGGTGATCGGCGCCGGCACCTATGCTCGCGACGGTGACTGCGCCGTCTCGGCGACAGGCACGGGCGAGTACTTCATTCGCGACAGCGCCGCGCGTCAGGTCTGCGACCGCGTTCGCTGGAACAAGGAGACCATCGATCAGGCTGCGCATAACACTATCATGTCTGTGGGGGCGCTCGGCGGCGACGGTGGGTTGATCGCGATGGACAAGGACGGCAAGGCAGTGTTCGCGATCAATGATCTCGGCATGTATCGCGGGGCGGTGTCTTCGGATGCCCCCGTCCCGCAAACTGGCATCTTTGCCGGTGAAGGCCTGAAGTAGATGTGGTGCCTCAAGAGGTTTTTCTGGCTTAAGCCGCCGCAGAATAGCGTAATCCTCCATCCACGACGCTACGTACATGGCCTCTCAACCCTTTCGGCGTCAAAGAAGCATTCTTATGCATGTTCATCTGGTCTGTCCTGGAATCTGAAGCTTCGCAACCTCAGTCTCCTCGGTTCAGGCCAGATGGACAACCTCCTGAGAGCTCACAGCTAACTGGCTGCGCAATGACCGTTGATGAAATTGGCATGATCCGGCTGCGCTGCCACCGTCCTGGCCAGCGTATCGCGGATATAGTCGAGCCGGCTGACGATTGCGTCCATCGACACGGCATCCGCCATCGGGTCGTAATCGCGTGGTACCACACCCTGGTTGAGCATGACGACCACCCAGCTTGGCAGTTTGAACAGTTCGTGGTCGGCTACATAGAGGCGCCCCGAATCGCGGAACAGGTCCATGCGTGCCTGCAAGGTGCTCGATACCGGACTATGACGCAGTTCCTCCCAGAAGGGCTGCCCCTCGCGGCTGTTGGCCTTGTAATGCAGCACCAGGAAGTCGCGCACGTCCTCATATTCGAACGCCGTCCGGCGGTTGAATTCGTCGACCAGGGCCTGGGACCAGGTCCCAGTTGGCATGAAGGTCAAAAGCTTGGTGACGCCCATCTGGATCAAATGGATTGCCGTCGATTCCAGCGGCTCCAGGAAGCCGGCTGAAAGCCCTATGGCGACGCAGTTCTTGACCCACGCCTTGGTCCGCCGTCCGGTTCTGAAATGGATAAGGCGCGGGTCCGCCAGCGGCTGGCCGTCCAGATTGGCCATCAGGGTGGCCACCGCCTCATCGTCGGACATATGCCGGCTGGAATAGACATAGCCGTTCCCCGTGCGGTGCTGCAAAGGAATGCGCCACTGCCAGCCCGCCTTGCGGGCGGTCGCGCGGGTGTAGGGCAGCAGAGGGGCTGTGCGGGCGCTGGGGACGGCTACGGCGCGGTCGCAGGGCAGAAGCCCCGTCCAGTCTTCATAACCCGCCTTCAGGGCGCCTTCGATCAGCAGGGCCCGGAAGCCGGAACAGTCGACAAAGAAGTCGCCCTGGATTTGCCGGCCTGACGCCAGTTTTACGCCTGTGATAAAACCGCTGTCGGGGTCCTGCATGACCTCGACGACGCGGCCCTCGGTCCGTGTGACGCCATTGCCTTCGGCCACGCGGCGCAGGTTGCGGGCGTAGAGGCCGGCGTCGAAGTGGTAGGCGTGGGCCATGCCGGACAAAGGGGAATTCGCATTGCTGCTGCGCAGGCTGAACCGGTTGTGCCGCGCCATGACACTGTTGAGATTGAAGTCCTCCAGAGGGGCGCTGTAGCCGGCCTGCGAGGCCTTCAGCCAGTACTGATGAAAGTCGCAGACGCCGATGCTCAGGCCATAGGCGCCGAAGGGGTGAAGATATTCATGTCCCTCGTGCTTCCAGCCGACGAACTGGATGCCAAGCTTGAACGTACCCTGGGTATTCACCATGAAGTCGCGTTCGTGCATGCCGACGAGACTGTTGTAGATGCCGAGCAAGGGGATGGAAGCCTCGCCGACGCCGATAGTGCCGATTTCATCGGACTCCACCACGGTGATGCGCACCGGCATCCCCTGCGTATAGCGGCTCAAGGCGGCGGCGGTCATCCAGCCGGCAGACCCGCCGCCGACAATAACGATGTGTTCGACGCGGTTGCTCATGACGCCTGCAGGAAACTGGGAGAAGGGCAATGCTTGCGAATGAAGTCTTCGTGCGATGGCAGCCTGGTCGCGACCGCGGTGATCTGGTCGCGCCGCTGCCCCATCAGGGCGCGCAGCTGGTCGGACGATATCCGTTCGACCAGCGGGTCGTATGTCTCAGGTAACAGTCCCTGACCGATATAGACGGAAATCCAGCTGGGCTGGGCAAAGTGGTCGAACTCGTGAAGGAGGACTATGCCGCGTGACCGGAACAGCGCGATCTTGTGGCGAAGGTTGTCGGGCAGGTCCATGTCGCGGGTATAGCGCCACAGCTCGCCATCATCGCGGGACTGCAGCCAGTAATGCAGGATTATGAAGTCGCGTACGCGCTCATAGCTGAGAAGAAGCCGGCGATTGTACTCAGCCTCCAGGACGGGGTTCGGCCCCTTGCCGGGATACAGTTCCAGAAAACGGACGATCGCGCTCTGGATCAGGTTTATCGATGTCGATTCCAGCGGCTCCAGGAAACCGGAAGCCAGGCCAGCGCAGACGCAGTTCTTGTTCCAGAAGAGGTTGCGGTGTCCGGTTGTGAAGCGGATCAGCATCGGATCCTTCAGCGGCGCGCCGTCCAGGTTCTGCATGAGGATATCGGCGGCGGTCTGTTCGTCCATGAAGCGGCTTGAGAAGACGTGGCCGTTGCCGGTACGGTGCTGAAGCGGAATTCGCCATTGCCAGCCCGCCGTGCGCGCCGTCGAGACGGTATAGGGCGTGATGGTGTCGGTCTTTGCGCAGGGCACGGCCCAGGCACGATCCGCCGGCAGCAGGTGCGACCAATCGGCATAGCCGGATTTCAGCGCCCCCTCGATCAGCAGGCCGCGAAAACCCGTGCAATCGACAAAGAAATCACCGTCCACCTGACGCCCGTCTTCCAGCGCCAGGCCGTCGATATAGCCGGTTTCAGCGTTCAGCTTCACATCCGCGATCTTGCCGTTGATGCGTTTGACGCCGCGGCCTTCACACAGTTCCCGCAGGTAGGCGGCATACAAGGAGGCGTCGAAATGGAAGGCGTAGCTATAGTCCCGCATCGCCGAGCCGGGACTGGGGTTTGGCGGGAAGAACTTGCCGGCGTAGGCGATCTGGGTCGGCATCGACCAGGCGGACAAGGGCGTTGTCTCGCCGTCGAGACTAAGTTTGCGCCAGATCTGGTGTGGTTCCAGACCCTGATAGGTGGCGCCAAAATCGCCGAAGCCATGGAAATACCGGCTGTCCTTCGCACCCCAGCCATGGAAGTCAATGCCAAGCTTGAAGGTCGCCTCGGTACGGCGGATGAATTCGGCCTCATCGAGGCCGATCAAGGCATTGAAGTCACGGATGGTCGGAATGGTCGCTTCGCCGACGCCGATGATGCCGATCTCTTCGGACTCGACCAAGGTGATTTCGACATCACGTGATACATTGGTGCGCAGCGCGGCGGCGCACATCCAGCCTGCCGTACCGCCGCCGGCTATAATGATCTTTCGTATCGGTTCGGCCATGTTCCTGCCTGATATGTTCTGCCGGCCTAAGGCTCTCATAAAAAACCCTTCCGGCCACAAGAAAACCGGAAGGGCTGCAGTTTAACAGATGTCCGGGAGGATAAGGTGACCGCTGGACGGGCGGGACACCTGCGCGATAAGGCGCACGGCTGCACGGGTGGGGACCCGCGCAGCCTATTTTTAGAAGCTGGCGCGCAGCACCAGCGAAGCGCGGCGATCGGTCTTGGTCGCCGAGTAGTAGTGGGTTTCAAGCGGCTTGGTGATATCGCTCGAGACGCGGACATAGTTCACGTCGCGGCCGACATTGGTCACCTGCAAGCCGACCTTGACCTGCTTGTTGACCGTGTAGAAGACGGAGCCGTCCCATTGGCCATAGGCGTCTGCCCACATCGGACGGTTGACGTTGGCCGCTGAGGTCGTCAGCAGGTACGCGTCGCGCCAGTTGTAGGCCATACGCGCCGAGATGCCGTACTTTTCGTACATCAGAGCGAAGTTGTAGCTTTCCGGCGACATCCCTTCCATTGGCAGGCCGGAGAGGTTGGCGTTCACAACGACATTGCCGTCGAATACGCTGGAAACCGGGTTGCGGCCGCCAGACATATTGATCTTCGTGTAATTGGCCTGGATGCCGAAGCCATCCCACGGTGCGGGCAGGAAGTCATAGAACTGGTTGTAGGCGAGTTCCCAACCGTTGACATCGCCCTTTTCCGAACCGTTGACATAGCGGTTGACGTTGAAGTTCAGCGTGATGCCGTTGTTGGTATAGGTTTCCACCTGCGACTGGGTGTAGATGTAGTTCGTCAGGTCCTTTTTAAAGGCGACGAAGGTCAGGCTTCCTGTCGGGGCGAAATACCATTCGGCCGTCAGGTCATACTGGTTTGCCGTGATGGGCTTCAGGTCCGGAGACCCGCCCGTACCCGAATAGTTGATATTGGTGTCATCGATAGCAAACGTATTGGTGGCGCCAATCGGGGTGAATACCAAACCGCTGACACCGAGCGTGCTATATGGCGTGATCCAGGACATTTCCGGGCGAACCATGGCTTTGGACGCCGCGAAACGGAACTGCAGTTCGTCGTTGTAACGGTAGCGAATGTTCAGGCTGGGCAGGGTATCGGTATATTCATTCTCCCCATCGTAAGGAATGGTCAGTCCGGCACCGAAGGCTCGCGCCTCGTCATAACGGGTACAGTTGGACGCGCAGGTCATGCCCTGCGGACCTTCGACAGTTCCCATTACGATATAGCTGCTTCCGTGCACCTTGGTCTTGACGACGCGAACGCCGAAATTGCCGTCGAGCCTTTGGGCGCCGAACACATTGTCATGACCGAATTTCAGCAGGCCGTAAGCTGCCTCCGTCTTTTCGTCCTGGGTGTTAAGTCCGCCTTGCGAAGCGTAGTTCGCCCAGTTGTCGGTAAGTGGTGACCATCCCCAGCCGGCATTTTCAACGCCTTTGAGCTGCTCGAAGGTATAGGCCGTGCCCTGACTGAGCAGATTCTCGGTCGGGAACCAGATATTGCCCGGGACCGGAATGTCGCCATGCATGAAGTTGTCGAAGGAAACCATATGCGACATGTTCGGCAGGTTCGGGTTGGCCGGTACCGAGCCGAAACCGCCCTCCTCGTCCAGCCATACCGGTGTGCCGCCGCCCCAGTACTGGGAGCTCAACAGGCTCCAGTTCCAGCTGGACTGGCGCGTGATATAGTCCCGGTCGGTTGAGCGGACGCCGAACTTGAAGCTGGTCAGCCAGCCGTCGTCGTCGAAGTCGTATTGGCCATCCAGACGCCAGGCCAGTTGTTCGCCCTCGTTCTTTTCGATGTGATCCATAGCCGCCGCCCAATAATAGGCATCTTGCTCCGCCGTGCGGTTCGGCCCCTGGATGGCGATGGTCGGAAGCTCGCCGCGCAGGTCAATGCTGGCCGTCGACTTGTTCTCGGAGGTACAGGGCGTCGGAGTCTGCGTCGCGCAATACTGAGCAAATACGGTGTTGGACAATATGTCCGCCGTCGATTTCAAGTGCTGGACGTCGCCGGACAGCGTCAGGCGATCGGTGGCATTCCACTTAAATCCGAGCGAAATGTCTGTCGTTTCCTTGCGGTCGTTGCCCCACCGCGTGTTGGAATCGATACCGGCCCCGACGACCGTGCCGGCCAGGAAGACGCCATTGCTGTCATAGACATATGAGTCATTTGGCGTGGCCAGGGTGCCGTCATAGAAGCCGACATTGTATTCGGTATTTTTAGGCTTGGCCACGGAGTTGAAAGCCTGAAGCGTGAATTCCAGGTCTTCGGTTGGTCGCCATTGAATCGCGCCGGCGAGGGCTTCGCGCTTTTGACGCCAGTCGATCGTGCGCCAGCCCATGACGTTGGGAATGTAGCGGGTGTTCGCACCGGTACCGACCGTTACATACCGGTCAGTGCCGATGACGTGTGTCTCGTTGCCGACATTGGCCTGCGAATAGTTTACCAGGAAGCCCAGTTCACCAATGCTCGTGTCCCAGCGATTGGAGTAGATCACGCTGCCTGAATACTGGTTTTCCTTTTGCAGGTCGCCATAGGTGCGGTCAAAGGTCAAGGCCAGCAGGCGCCCCTTCTGGTCGAACGGCTTACGGGTGCGCAGGTTGACCGTGCCGCCAATGCCGCCTTCGATCATGTCGGCCGAGGGGTTCTTGAAGACGTCGACGCCAGCCAGCAGGTCAGCCGAGACGTCGTCCCAGCTCAGGGAACGGCCGTTCTTGGCCGAGAAGATGTCACGACCATTGGTTTCGGAACGGACCCAGCTGATGCCGCGGATGTTGACGCCGCCGCCTTCCGCAGTCATGCGGATCGGGTCGCGGGCTTCGTTGGCGCGCTGAATCTGGAGGCCGGAGATGCGCTGCAGAGCTTCGGCGACCGAACGGTCGGGCAGGGCGCCGATATCGACGGCGGTAACCGAGTCTTGCACGACGTCGGAGTCGCGCTTGAGTTTCTGGGCGGACTTGATCTGGCCGCGCTGGCCGGTAACGACGACAACGTCGCTATCGGCTCCGGCGGCAGCCGTGTCCTGTGCCGAGACCGGCGCGGCAAACGCGATGATGCCGAGGACGGCCATGGATGCGCCGCCCATGAGGGCCTTAAATCTGGATATTGGGTGTTTCATTGTCTTTCCCTGTGAACCCTACCTCACCGCGATGATTAGGTAGGTGAAACCCCGCATGCGAATGCGTGGGCGAAAAAATATTCAAATATGAAAATCCACAGCCGTCGCTATACGTCTGCAGGTCTTCCTGAATGTGTTGTACTTCCCCTGCATGTTGCTGCTTTTCGGTGGGCGGCAATCAGCAATGACGAACGCTGTCAGAAAACCTAAGATAGGACCAATGTTATTTTTATATTATGATACTATTTATACGATTATAGCGAAAAAGACACACAAGTCTCTGTTTTTACGAGATAAATTTTTTAAATATAAGAGTTTACCCGCTTCAAATTTTGGCTGTGAAAAGATTGGTGCATATGAAATAAGTAATGTAAGGCATGCGCGACATGGCGACGGCAGCGGTCGGGCCAATGGCGATTCTTACGGACTTCGCGACTGAAGGACTTACCGTCGGCGGGATGGTTCAGTTACGTCAGCTTACGGATAAGTGTCAGGGGATCACAATAAATGCCGCGGCTATTGACGCTGTTAAGAACTGGCCCTTAAGTTGGCCAACCATGCCGGAAGGGGACCGGTGTGTACGACCTGAAGGGGGATTCCATCATCGTGTCAGCTTCCGGCCTTCAGGCAGCGAGTGTGCAGGCTCAGGCCGGCAGCGCCCTCGCGTCCGCGCCGAAGGCCGGCGTGACTGTCGAAGAGGCGCGCAAGCTGATCCAGGCGATCAATGCCGACAAGGATCTCCAGACCTCTTTCGCCCACACACCCAAGCCCGATCCGGCGGTCGCCGAATTCTGGCGTAAGCTGGCGGAAGGGTTTGCCAACTTCTTCAAGGGCGCCAGTGAGCTGTTCGCCCCAATCGCGCCGGTGCTGCCCTATCTTCTGTATGCGCTTGGCTTGGCCGTCATCCTGCTGCTGCTGTCGCCCGTCGTGCGCCTGTTCCTCACCACGCGCTTTGAACGGCTGATCGCCCGTGACCACTTGCGCGCCGACACGGCCTGGCGGCCATCGCGCGCGGCCGTGGTGGCGATACTAAGTGACATCGACGCCCTGGCCGGGGAGGGGCGCTACGACGAAGCCATCCACCTTCTGCTGGTGCGTTCGGTGGCCGACATCAATGCCTTCCGCCCGGACATGGTGCGCCCGCACTATTCCTCGCGTGACATCCTTACCCACCCGCTGTTGCCGGAAGCCGCGCGTCCGGCCTTCCGCAGTATCGTCGAGTGGGTGGAAAAGAGCTATTTCGCCGGACTTTCGGTGGGCCAAGCGGGCTTTGACGCCTGCCGGAAGGCCTATGTCGACTTTGTCGCCGCGGAAGGGATCGCCTGATGCCCGGCTTCGTCGTGCCGAAACTGACGGTGCCTGAGGCGCGGCGCTGGCTGCCGGCCGTGGTCCTGATCCTGTGCCTGTCGATGTTCGGCATGGTGGCCGTCGCCATGTTCTCGGTGGGGGCGGACCCAGAAAGCGGGCCATCGTCCCTGCCGACGTCGACGGCGGCGCAAGGCTATCAGGGCCTGAAGCGGCTGCTGCTGCGCCAGGGGCATGCCGTGTCGAGCAATCGTTTCGAAGACGGCGGGGAGGGGGCCCAACCCCTGCGAAGCGATATCGAGATTATCACGCTTAATCATGATGGCTTGGGCACATTGCGGCGCATGCGGTCAGCGTCGTCGTCCTCGTCTTCATCCGACTCGTCTTCGGCGTCTGCGTCCTCGCAGGCCGAGGAACAGCCAACCGAGGCGAATGTCCCTGAAAAACGCCGTGCCGACCACATTCTCTATAAGCCGCTGGGCAAGGTCGTCATTGTCGTGGCGCCGAAGTGGGTCTCAGGTCCGGCGCGCGGCAAGCCGCGTTGGGGCAGCGATCCGCAACCCTATCCTGGACACGTCCTGCGCCGGATGCTGATGGTCCTGTCGCCCGTCGCGTCCATCCCGTCGCCCAATGTGGATTACGACGAAGACGATGAGAATGCACAATGGATCCGGACGGAGGCGCCGGCCGGCAAGGAGGTGTATGACGACGGCCAGACTCTGCTGACCTATGACATTCCGGTCTACGACGTCCGCCATTCGCGCCTGAAGGGGCCGATTACGGTTAAGGGCGCGGCGGGCCAGTCGGTGTTTCGCACACCGCTCGCTGTGGGTACGATTACCGATCTTCAATCGATCACCGGTCCCAACCTGACGCCGGTTCTGCTCGGACCCAATGGCGAGGCGCTGATATCAAAGGTCTCGGTTACGCAGGGCCGGGCGCAACCCGTCGTCCCGGTCTACCTGATCAGCGATCCGGACCTGCTGAATAACCAGATCCTGGCCGATCCAAAAAAGGTCGTTGCGGCGCTTGAAATCATAAGCGCGCTTGCGCCGGGCAAGGCGCGCCCGTCCGTGGTGTTCAACCTGACGTTCAACAACCTGTCGGTTGACCGCGACCTGTTGCACGCGCTCAGCCGTCCACCCTACCTAGGTGTGTCCCTAAGCCTGATCCTGCTGGGACTGGGCCTTACCTGGGCGGCATTCAGCCGCTTCGGGCCGCCCCTGCCGGTGGCCGCCGGGCCGGCGCTGGGACGCGGTGTGAAGGTTCTGGCCGACAATGCCGCGCGCATCATGGCCATAGCCGTCAAGGAGTCGCAGCTTGGTCCCGCCTATGCCCAGCTCATCCGCGATGAAGTGCTGAAGGCGAGGGGGCATCCGCTTGGAAACTTGCAGCAGTCGCAGGACGACCTGGCGGATCGCATCGGCCGGCTTTACGGGGCTGCGGATACATATACGGACCTCAAATCAGGCGCTGACAAACTCCTGACCGTGCATCAGCTGATCGACTACGCGCGACGGCTGCATGCCTGGAAGGAACAGATTGGAAGATCGGAGATCGAACGTGCACATAAGTGACATCCATACCCTGGCCCAACGCTTACGCGACGAAATCGGCAAGGTCATTGTCGGCCAGAAGGACACGCTCGACCTGATGCTGACCGCCCTGTTCTCGGGCGGCCACATGCTGCTGGAAGGTCCGCCGGGCACGGCCAAGACCTTGCTGGCGCGCACCTTCGCCCAATCCCTGTCCCTGCGCTACGGCCGCATCCAGTTCACACCGGACATGCTGCCGGGCGACGTGCTGGGCTCGAACCTGTTCAACTTCCAGACGTCGGCATTTTCATTGAGCAAAGGACCGATCTTCTGCGACCTGCTGCTGGCCGACGAAATCAACCGGACGCCGCCCAAGACCCAGGCCGCCCTGCTGGAAGCCATGCAGGAGCGTCATGTCACGCTGGACGGTGTGCGCCATGACCTGGGCGCGCACTTTACCGTTATCGCCACCCAGAATCCGATAGAGCAGCAGGGCACCTATCCGCTGCCCGAGGCCCAGCTCGACCGCTTCCTGTTCAAGCATATCCTGGGCTATCCCAGCCAGGAAGAAGAGCGCCGGATAATCGAAACCTCCGGCAACGCCTCCGCGTCGCCCGATCCGGCGACCGCCGGCATTACTGCCGTCCTGACACCGGCGGCCCTGACCGAAGCCATCGATACGGTCGCGTCCATCCGGCTCAATGACGCCAATCTCGACTACATTGTTGCCCTCATCCGGGCGACGCGCGAAACGGCGCAGCTGTCAGTGGGCGCCTCCCCTCGTGCCGGCGCGCTGCTGGCGCGCGCCGCGCGCGCTTACGCCGTGCTCGATGGCCGCGACTATGTCCTGCCCGACGACATCAAGACGCTCTACAAGCCCTGCATGCGCCACCGCGTTCTGTTGTCGCCGTCGGCCGAAATCGAGGGCTTGAATGTCGACGGCGTCCTGCAGACCCTGCTCGAGACCATTGAGATCCCGCGCTGAGCCCCGGATCGGAACGATTTCAAGCCGAAACATCAATCCCCGGGATCAAACACCTAGAGAATGATGACATTAGTTATCACCATATCCTGAGTTTCTGAGATAGTTTCTGCATTCTTGGGGTGTGAATGCATCGAGCAGTGCGCCGATGCGGTTCCATGTCGCCTCTACAGTCCTTTCAGCTGCTTTTCTCATAAGGTGTTTGAGTCTGGCGAAGACCTGTTCGATTGGGTTGAGGTCAGGGCTGTAGGGCGGCAGGAAGAGCAGCCGGGCGCCGACACGTCGGATAGCTTTTCTGGCAGCCTTGGCTTTGTGGCTTGAGAGGTTATCGAGGATAACAATGTCGCCGGGGTTGAGGACAGGAACCAGGCACTGCTCGACATAGTCGACAAAGCCTCGGCCGTTGATCGGGCCATCAAAGACGCAAGGCGCATCAATCCGATCATGGCGCAAAGCGGCGATGAAGGTCATGGTTTGCCAGTGGCCGAATGGAGCTTTGGCCTTCAGTCTCTGGCCTTTTCGGCACCATCCCCGCAGGGGCGCCATGTTGGTCTTGGCAGGTTTCATCAATGAAGACAAGCCGCTTGGGATCAAGACGTCCCTGATACATCTTCCACTGCTGACGGCGGCGCTGGATCAGGGGACGATCTTGCTCGCTGGGCAGAATGCTTGTAAGCGTCCGGCGTGGCCATTTTTAGCGATGGACTGGATATGGCAGTGCGATGGCATTCTCCCGGCAGACTTTCTCGTACCATTCACGCGCCGCTCGAAGCGTATCAAGTCGATCGGCGATAATGTCCGCGGCCTCTTGGAGGTTCTGGTTGGCTATTTCTTTCAAAGCCTCTTCCAAGTCCGAGACAAGAGCATTCAAAGAGTCTCCTTGGACGACTACGCCAGGGAAGTTCCTCGTCGGTAGGTGGACGACAGCATAGTTGGTGGGCTCGCTTAGCAATTTAACCGTTGGTTCCAACTTCGGATTCCTTGTGCAGATTCGTGATCGCCCAGGGCAACAACCTATGTTTGGTCTTGGTTGGCCAGGCTGAAACAAAGCCAATGAGACGTGTCAGATACCGTTCCGGCTCCAGCCCATTGAGCTTGGCGGTCTCGATCAGCGTGAGGATATTGGCTGTGCGCTCGCCGCTAGCATCTGAACCAGCAAATAGCCAGTTGTTGCGGCCCACGGCGATCGGCCGGATGGCGCGTTCGGCGGCATTGTTGTCGATCTCTACGGTGCCGTCATCGAGGTAGACCTGCAGGGCGTCCCAACGCGACAAACCTAGCGCATGGCTTCCGCCAGCGTCTGCTTCTGCGGAACCTTGGGCAAGGTGTCCTTGATCCAGCGGTGAAGCGCCTCAACCCGCGGCCGGGCGTGCTCTTGACGAAGTCGTTGCCGTTCGTCAGGCGGTAGGCCCTTGACCCGGGCCTCGATCTCGTAGAGTTCGCCGATCCTGCGTAGCGCCTCGTCGGCTAGGGATGATGGCTTGATTTTGATGACGTCGTGGAACTTGCGCCGCAGATGCGCCCAGCAGGTGGCTTCCGTGATGCTGTTGCCATAGAGCTTTTTGTAGCCGGCATAGGCATCGGCGTGCAGCACCCCGTTGAAGCTGGACAAGTGGTCCTTCGGATGCTCGCCCTTGCGATCCGGGCTGAAGAAGTACGCGACAGCAGGAGGCGCCTGGTCCTGGTAGTGCCGGCCGTCACGGACATAGACCCAGAGCCGCCCCGTCTTGGTTCTACCCTTGCCAGGCTCAAGCACGGGCACAGGCGTGTCGTCGCCGTGCAGACGCGAGCCCGCAAAGACGTGTTCCTTGATCAGGTCTACCAAGGGCGTCAGCAAGTGTGAGGCTTGGCCAACCCAATCCGCCAGGGTCGATCTCGATATCTGCACGCCCTCACGGGCATAGATCTCGGACTGGCGATAGAGCGGCAAATGGTCGTCGAACTTGGACACCAGCACATGGGCCAGAAGGCCGGCCCCCGGCTTGCCGCGTTCGATCGGCGATGCCGGCATCTCGCCACTCAGGGTCTTATCGCAGCCCTTGCAGATGAAGCGCTTCTCGATGTGGCGGACGACCTTGAAGGATGCCGGCACGTAATCGAGGACCTCGTGCACGCTGTCCGGCGCCTTGAGGAAGCTCGTGCCGCCACAGTCTGGGCAAGTGCACGGCGCCTCATAGATACGCTCTTCGCGCGGCAGATGGTCCGGCAGCGGTTGGCGCGACGGCTTGTCCTTCGCCTCAGTCTCTGCCTTCGATATGGGAAGCACAGCCATGACCTCGGCCCGATTGGCTTCCAGGTCTTCCAGCATCAGCTCAAGCTGGTTGGCCTTCTCCGACGAGGCGCCGTACTTACCATGACGAAGGAGCGTTAGCTGAGGCCTGAGCAGATCGATAATACTGTCGCGCTTGTTGGTCTCGGCCTTCTCGCGGACCACGGCGGCTTCCGCATATGCCAACTGCTGGGCCTGCGCGGCGATGATGGCGCGCAGAGTTTCCACGTCGGTAATGTCAGCCAGGGTCCGCAAATCCATGGCCGAGAGAATAGCCGATTTACCTGAATTATGCCAGCCTAAGGCATCGCAATCGCTTACAAAATAAGGCTTTGGCTAAACTCGTGTTGGTGCCGAGGTCCACGCCGGCCGGCGCCAGTCCATGCCCTCAACCAACATCGCCAACTGGGCTGAGGTCAGTCTGGCAACACCGTCGTTGGGCGTCGGCCATGGAAAACGCCCCCGCTCCAGCACCTTGTAAAACAGGCAATAGCCTTGGCCGTCCCACCATAGAATCTTCAGCCGATCGCCACGCTTGCCGCGGAAGGCGAACACCGCGCCCGAAGACGGCACCTGCCGGATGACCTTCTCAGCCTGGCCGATCAGGCCCTCGATCCCCTTGCGCATATCAGTGGCACCGCAGGCCAGGTACACCCGCACATTACCAGCCGGTCCGATCATGCCGCCTCGACGCAAGCGATGAGCGATGCCAGCACGTGGCGCTCCAGGTCGGCAGCCACCTTCAAGACTCGGCCATTACGCAGGGTGATCTCCACCATCACCGGGCGCGGCTTCGAACTGCGGCCGCCCGGCAGCGCTGGAGTAACGGCTTCGACCAAGGCGACTGGCGCGAAGATCTGCGCTTCAGGTACGGGCTCGACCTCACCGAACAACTGCCGGCGCCAACGCCGGATCTGCTGAGGAAGGATATCGTGGCGGCGCGCCACGTCCGACAGGCGAACACCAGGCTCCGCGGCTTCTTCAAGCACACGCAGCTTGTCCTCGTCAGGCCAGCGCCGCCGTCGTCCGCCGCCCGTAATGATCTCCATCCGTGCCATAATCGCTTAGCTCCGTAGATAGCCCCGGAGATATCTCCGGAATTATCTCCAGAACTTCGCCCAGTTCGATGCGGAGACCAAACGGCGCGACCGTACGCTTACGAATGCTTTTTTTTGAAGCTCAGACCTTCGTCGTGCACGAAGGTCCATACCGTATGATAATCGACTTTCACCCCACGCTCGGCCAGTTCATGGACAAGGCCCCAAAGCGTGAAGTCACGTTGTGCACGCTCAAGAAGCCAATCGCGGTGCGCGCCTCTTAATATCCGAGGCTTATAGCCACCCATCTGGGCGGGAGAAGCACTGCCTGTCCGCTGATAACGCTGCCACCAATTCGTTACGCTCGAAGGTGCAACGCCCAAATCCTCGGCAATTGAACGTGTGGTTTCACCGGCCTGAACGCGCGATATCGCGCGCTCACGCAGGTCCATCGACAAGGGACGGGTCATGAACACCTCCAGCACAAAACGGCTGAGGCAAGTGAATCAAATTATCCCCGATTTGGGAATCCAGATTCAGACAAATCTCATAACGCTCTAGGGTAAAAGCCTAATCATCCTATTGATTTAATGTGCGAACATTGATTCTCTTCGTTTATTCGAG
>CAMLPZ010000015.1 GCA_946482045.1 uncultured Asticcacaulis sp. | reverse complement strand
AGCGCTCGGCTTCAAGCACTATCAGGCCGCCGGCCCCGTCGATGACAACGTGCTGCGCGACAACTATATCGACCGCATCTACGACACCTATATCGACGAAGAAGAACTGCAGGCCTGCGATCACACCATCCTCGAGATCTGCAACCGCCTGGAGCCGCGCGGTTATTCCTCACGCGAATTCATCTGGGAAATGGGCAAGTGGCTGTCGGAAGGCAATGCCAAGAAGCCTGGCTCGCTGATCCAGACCGCCTATGAAGAAGGCGTGCCGATCTTCTGTCCGGCCTTTGTCGATTCCTCGGCTGGCTTCGGCCTGGTCAAGCACCAGAAGGAACGCATCAAGGAAGGCAAGCCCTACCTGATGATCGACGCCGTGGCCGATTTCCGCGAACTGACGGATATCAAGATCGCGGCCGGCACCACCGGCCTGTTCATGGTCGGCGGCGGCGTGCCCAAGAACTTCGCCCAGGACACGGTCGTTTGCGCCGAGATCCTCGGCATCGAAGCCGACATGCACAAGTATGCCGTCCAGATCACCGTCGCCGATGTTCGCGACGGCGCGTGTTCGTCGTCGACGCTCAAGGAAGCCGCGTCGTGGGGCAAGGTTTCGACGACCTATGAGCAAATGGTCTTCGCCGAAGCCACCACTGTCGTACCGCTGATCGGTTCGGATGCTTACCACCGTGGCGCGTGGAAAAACCGCACCAAACCCAACTGGGCTAAGCTGTTCAAGTAAGTGTGATCATTTTTTTTGCATTGCACACTTGTTTTGCGGAAAGAAAGGTATACTTAGAGGGTCAAGGCGAAGCACTCGTTAACGAGTCGTTTTCTTCTTAGAAGTAAAACTGAGCCTACAAGTTCGTCACCGGGATCATCCCCCCCCTCGAAACCGGTGGCATGCGACGGAGACCATTGCCCCCCAATGGTCTCCGTTTTGCGTTTTGGGCTATGGTCTGGAGACCATTGCGCCCCATCAGGGTCTCCCTTTTGTTTTGCGTTTTAACGCATGGCAATGGTTAGAGACCATTGAACCCCATCAGGGTCTCTCGTCGTTTTGCGTTTTAGGGGCTATGGTAAGTCGCGGGGTCGCGGACCCCGCACCCCATTCGTCATCAGAGATTGGAAGACCATTTAGCCAAAATGAAAGGGCCTCCGAAGCGGGGCCCTTTCATTTTGGCTATTTCGTTTGCCCACACTCGGACAATGAACGGGGTGTGGGGCCCGCCTTCGCATGGCTCTGGGCGTTCGTCGTGGAAAATCAAGACATTTGGTCTTGATTTCATCCGGTTTGCCCAGGAACAAACCGGCACTCCTCACCCCTAACATCTTACCTTCCCGAAATCACAACGCGGCCACCATTCGTCCGCCCGAAGGTGTCCGTCCGGTAGAAGTCCTTGGCCTCCGCGCCCGGCAGGTAATAGTCACCCGGCGTCACGGCGCGTGCGATATAAGCCACGCTGAAGCTTTGCGACGACGACACGTCCAGCGCCGCGACATAGCGGTCGTCGCGCGCTTCCTGCGCCTTGGCGCCCGACAGCTGGCCGACAAAGCCGAACGGTCCATTGGACGTGTCTTCGCTGGTCAGGGTCGAGTCGATCTCGAAACCGGCCGGCAACGGATCGTCAATGACGATTGGCCGGGTTTCCGCCCGATCGCTGCCGCCTGAAATCACCACGATGACCCGGTCACCCTGGCGCAGCTGCGACGGATCGATACGCTGACCGCCCAAGGTGTAGAAGGCCTTCGATAGATTGAGCCCGTTCGATGCCGCGCCCGGAGGGGCCATCGGCGTGCCGATCACCGTCACCGTTCGCCAGATCGGGCCCGAGCCGGTATTCTTGAACTGCGCGCCGGCAAACTTCGTCACGCCGAAGCGCTGGACGTTCTGGCTGCCCGGCAGGGTCGATACGCCGTTGGCGTCGATCCGGGTCTTGCCGGCCGCCTTCAGCATGTAGGACGCCGCCTTGAGGATATAGGCCTGCTCGATCGTATTGAGCTGGGACGGGCTCTTCATGGCGTTTTCCAGGCGCGGGATCAGGGTGGCGCCGATGTCGCCATTACCCGATTCATAGGCGAGCGCGATGACGCCGGCCAGGTCGCGCAGCGGCGACTGATACCAGTCATATTGGTCCGTATAGCCGATCTTTTCGATCGCCTGGCGGAAGGCCTGACGGGAACGGGCGCGATCTCCCATCATGCCAAGAGCGGCGGCGACCTGGGCACGCGCCAGCGGCGACTGCTCCTCGGCGAACTGGACATCGCGGTACCAGCGCAGGCGCGCCAGATCGCCCGACCGGCCCTTGGCCATGACATAGAGCGCATAGGCCGAAGCGCGGCTGCGCATCTGCCTGGTCATCTGCTCTCGCGAAATGCCACCCCAGTACCAGTATTCCGGCGCACTCAGGCGGTAATTGACCGAGGTATAGCCTTGCGGTTTCGACAAGTCGCGCATGGCGTTCATGGCCTTGTCGATCGCCTCCTGCGGCACATAGGCGCCGCGGGCACGGGCCTCCAGCAGGAAGTCGGTCGCATAGGCGCCGATAAAACCGTCAGCGTCGCCGTCGCCGACGCGCCATAGGCCGAACGCACCGTCCTGGGCCTGACGGTCCAGCAGCTTTTGCACGGCGATCTTGAGCGCGCCGGTGGACGGCCGCGCCCGATCCTTACCGACCATCGATTCATCGGCATAGAGCCACGGCATCGCCGCCGACGTCACCTGCTCGGTGCAGCCATAAGGGTATTTGTTGAGCGAGGCCGCGATGGGGCCCGGATCGACATTGCGGAAGGGCGAATAGCTGATCTCGACCGTCGCCGAACCCGGCTGCAGGCCGGCCAGCAGCGACGCATTCGGCGTGTAGGTGGCATTGACCGCCTGCTGTTCGACCGACACCCGCGTCTGCGGCCCCCAGCCGTTGCGCGTCTGGATCTGGAACGAGTCGGCGAAGTCGTAGCCCTGACCGTTGAGCGCGATATTGACCGTTGAAATGCCGGTCGTGTTCGGCGCGTTCATCGGCACGGCTTCGATCACCTTCTGGCCCTTGCCGAGGTTGAAAGCCTTTTCGAACGCCAGCGCCAACCCCTGAAAGCCCTTGACGATGGCCTTGTAGATGCCGGGCTTTCCATCGACATTGTTCAGTTCCAGAGTCGCGAACGCCTTGTCGCCCGGATTGAGGAAGCGTGGCAGGGCCAGGTCCATGACGACCGGCTCACGCACCACCAGTTTCTGCTGGCCGGAGCCTACCGCTTCGTCGGTCCAGGCGACCGCCATGACACGCAGTTCGCCGTTGAACTTCGAGATCGGCAGGCGCACCACCGCCTTGCCGTCGAGGCCGGTGTCGATGACGCCAGACCACAGTGCGACCGTGCGGATGGGCGTCGTCGTCAGTCCCTCGCCACCGATCGAATCTGCGCCAAATGTGTCGGCGGCCGCGGCCAGGTTCGGATCGAGCAGACGGCCGTAGTCGTCGTTGAAATCGACACCGAGCGCGCGCTTGCCGAAATACCAACCGACGGGGTCCGGCGTCTTGAATTTGGTAAGGTTGAGAATGCCTTGATCGACGACGGCCAGCGACACCTTTGCGCTGTCGCCGAGCTTAGCGCCCTTGATCTGGACCGGCACTTCGATAAACGGCTTGCCGTCCTTGCCCACCTGAGGCTTGAATGGCTTGTCGCTGTCCGGCAGCTTGACCTCGAGCTTGCGCGACTTGGCATCGAGCGGCACGTAGATCAGGCCGACGGCGCGACGCGGTTTTGAGGACTCGACGGGATCGCGCGGCTGGATGACCGAGACCAGCACATAGGCGCCACCGCCCCACGCCGCCGAAGTCTTGAGGCGGACACTGGTGCCGTTTTCGCCAACAGAGACCGTCTTCATCTCGATGATGCGGTCGGTCGCGACGGCGATCTGCGCCTCGCCCTTGTACGGCGCCTTCAGCGTCAATTCGACCGTGTCGCCCTGATTGAACTTGCGCCCGCCGGTCGACAGGCGAACCATATCCGGCGCGTCTGTCCCTTTCTGCGCAGAGCCCCAGCCCGAGGCGAAACGCACCGAGCTGCGCGCCTTGCCTGGCACCTCGACCTCAAGACGGTAGTCGCCCCAGTCGAGACCGCGCGTCAAGGTGAAACCAGTATTGGCATTGAGATCGACCGTCTTCGTCGAGACGACGACATCGCGGTGCGTTGAACGCCACTGCCAGCGGCCATTGGCGATATACCAGTCATAGTCCCAGTGTTCAGCGATCAGCTTGACCACCGCGCCCTTGACGGAAGTCTTTTGCCCTTGCGGCGTCACGCCGATGACATTCAACGCCACCTGCGGCGTATCGCGCCACGACTTGGCTTCCTTCTGGTCGACCTTGACGCCGAGATAGAGCGGCGCCGGCTTGATCTTCAGCGTCTGACCTTCCTTGACCGGACGGCCGCCGGGCTCGAATACCGACGCCGTCAACTGGACGATCAAGGGCTGAGACGTTTCCCCTGCCAGAGCGGCATTGAACGGGAACAGGGCATTACCCTGGCCATCGGTCGTCGCCGATGGCAGATCGACATACTTTTCTTCGTACGGCTTGGCGGAATCGCCGAAGGTATAGTCCTTGAAGGCCGGGAAGGGCTCGGCATCCTGACGGATGCGCGCCTCACCGGTTACCTGCAGGTCCGAACCGACCGCGCCGTAGAGATAGCGCGCCGTCACGCGTACCGGGCGCTGTTCGGTCAGTGACAGCAGAGGCCGTTGGCTATCGGCCGCCACATCAACACCCAGGCGCTGGGGCGCGAAATCTTCGACGGCGAAGCTGGCCGAACCCGCGGCCTCTTCCAGGCCGTCGATTTCGAGCCGGGCCTGCCACTGGCCGCGCGGCGCGGTCTTCGGCAGCGCGATGCTTGCACCGGCAAAGCCATCCTGCGTCTTGTCGAAGCGGAAGCGGAAGGCTTCGACGCCCGACGGCCGCGTAACGATCAAGGCCCCCTTGCGATCCTTGACCGCCTTGCCTTCGTTGTCGCGCATCAGGACGACCAGGCGCACGGTTTCGCCCGGACGATAGATGCCTCGGTCGGTATACATGAAGCCATCAACGCCCTGGGCATTGGCGCGGCCATCGGTCACCGCCGCCTCGTCCTGGCGGCCACCGACGCCGTGTTGCGTCAGGTCCATCGGCGTGCGCTGGACGTCGACCGCCGTGTAGTCGTCGTTGGGCCCGTAGGCCATGATCATCTTGGCGGTCAGGGCGTCGGTGCCCTTCAAAAGCGCACCGCCGAAGGTCGCGCGGCCATCGACGCCAGACCTGCTCTCCGCGAGGATATCGCCGTTCGATGCCACCAAGTCGACCTTCACGCCGCTCATCGGCTTGGCCGATTTCAGCGAGCGCACCACAACATCAAGCCCGTTCGGGCTCTTGTAGGTGGTCATCGCCATGTCGGTATAAAGGATCCAGCGCCGCGCCTGAGCCGGCTGGTCGTATTCCTTCTTGTCGCGGCCACCAGAGCCGTCGCGCACCTTGACGACATAGGCGCCGGGCTTCATCGTTTTCAGGACGGCGCCCAGTGGGAAGACGGTCGTGACCCGCTCGCCATTGCCGGTCTTGACCGCCATTTTGCCGGTCCAGATCTTGACGCCGATATCGTCGGCCGAATCTTCACCCCAGCTATAGTCGTAATCGCCCTCAGGCGTCGGATCGGGCGCGGACACGCTCTTGCGCACCAGGTTGCGGTCCGACACGTGCCATACCTCGACCGCCAGGGCCGAGACATTGACGGTTTCGATTGCCACGCCATCGGCTTCTTCGCGCGGCAGGATGACACCATTGCCCTTGAAGCCGACATAGGGCGGTTTTTCACCGAAGGCGAAATCGAAGTCGCGGTTCTGCTTCAGGACGTCGCTGCCCTTGCCGGGCAAGCCCTTCAACAGGGTGATGCGGCGGTCGGTAAAGCCGAAGCCCGAGACGCACAGTTCGTCACCCTTGGCGGAGACGGCTGGGGCGGAGGCCAAGGCGGGAGAGACGACGACGAAGTCGCCGTAAGGCTTTGAAGGGTCGAGTGGCCTGGAGAACTGCACGCAGGCCTTGGGCGTGTCGCCGGTCGTGTCGAGCCGCTGCTTCCAGCTGTCGAAGCCCGAGGGTTTGTCTTCACCGGCGCGGCGGGCATTCTTGTCACGGACCTTGCCGAACAGGCCGGTCGCCGGCTTGCCCGGTGCTTCGGCGACGGCAGCCGCCTCGCCCTTGCCCGATATTCCGTCCGTGGCCTTGGCGGTCAGAAATCCGACGCAGAAGCCTGAAATCAGCACTGCCGCCGCGCTCGCGATGAGCGTTCTGTTTTGCCAGTCGATCATGGAAAAAGTCCCTGCCTGTAGGGCACGGTCAAGCCGCCCCTCAACGCCTTAACTTCGCAGAGAGAAGCGCGGAATGGACTGAGAATCAATCTTTGTTTTACGTTTGTGTCAAATAAGATAGAAGGGTCGCAGCAAATAAGCGGGGGTGTGTCTCACCCCCTATATTTTAAAGCCATTTCTCCGCCGGAGCCCGGGAAGCCTCTTGAGCAAGTTCGCACGCGTCATGGTGCTCGTGGTCGATGATAACCACTATATGCGGGTGATCGTCTGTACCATGCTGCGCTCCATGGGTATCACCCTGATCCGGGAAGCTTCGGATGGCATCGAGGCGCTGGAAATCGTGCGCGACTGGCGGCCCGATGTCATCATCCTCGACCTGATGATGGAGCAGCTCGATGGCCTCGAATTCACCAAGCTGCTGCGCAAGGGATCGGACAGCCCCCACCCTTACGTGCCGATCATTATGATGACCGGCCACACCGACCGCCGCCACGTGCTTGAAGCCCGCGACGCCGGTGTCAACGAGATCATCGCCAAGCCCCTGACCGCCAAGGCCCTGATCGACCGCATGAAGAGCGTGATCAATAACGAACGTGGCTGGGTGAAATCGAGCACCTATGTCGGCCCCGACAGGCGGCGCAGGAACAACCCCGAATACCGCGGGCCATTCCGCCGCGCCTCGGACAAGGCCGAATAGTCGGCAACTGCCACAGGATTGCAGACGGATATTACAAACTCCGTAGCAATTCCGGGTGCAGGGGCCGTGCCCCTGCCTGCCGCGACGCTGGGTCACACGACGCGTTGCGCGAAACGTATTTCATTCTCAACCTTTTGCCGTTAGAACAGCGGCCATGTCCGATACCGCAACCTCCCCCTTCGGTTTCCGGGACCTCGATCCGCGCGAAAAGGTGTCGCGCGTCGCCGAGGTCTTCGCGCGCGTTGCCCCCAAATACGACCTGATGAATGACGTCATGTCGCTGGGCGTCCACCATGTCTGGAAGGACGCCGCCTGCGCGCGCCTCAATCCGCAGCCCGGCGAAGTCATCCTGGACGTTGCCGGCGGCACCGGCGACATCGCCCGCCGCCTGGCCAAGATGGCGCGCGCCGCCAAGGCCCGCCGCAAGGCGCGCGGTTACGATGCAAAGGATGTAGAAATCCGCGTCATCGACTATAACGAACAGATGATCCTGGCCGGCCGGGAGAAAGGCACCGAACCGGAACTGAGCTGGTCGGTCGGCGACGCCATGAACCTGGCCATCGATGACGCCAGCGTCGATGCCTATATTATCAGCTTTGGCATCCGCAATGTCGCCGATGTGCAGGTGGCTTTGAACGAAGCGCGCCGCGTGCTGAAGCCGGGCGGCCGCTTTTTCTGCCTCGAATTCTCGCACCCGACGGCCACACCCGTCGCCAAGATCTACGAAGCCTACAGCTTCAATGTCATTCCGTGGATGGGCAAGCTGGTCGCCAACGACCGCGACAGCTACCAGTACCTGGTCGAAAGCATCCAGCGCTTCCCCAACCAGGAAACGCTGAAGGACATGATGACCAAGGCAGGCTTCCGCAATGCCCGCTATACCAACTTCTCCGGCGGCATTTGCGCCCTGCACGAGGGCTGGGCGTAAAGCGCTCGCTTGAGATCCAATGGCCAGTTTCGCTTCATGGATGCGCATGTTCCGCACGGGCCTCGTCCTCCTGCGTCACGACGCGTTGGTCCCTAAGGAACTTTCGCCGCTGCTGCCGCCACTGCCGCGCTTTGCCGCGGGGGTTCTGCGCGGCGTATTCGCGCGGCGCAGCAATCTGCGCCCCGGCGAGCGCTACGCCCTGGCGTTTCAGGAACTGGGACCGGCCTTCATCAAGCTGGGCCAGATACTGTCGACGCGCGGCGACATTTTCGGCAAGCAGTTTATCGAGGACCTGAGCCACCTTAAGGATCGCCTGCCGCCGTTTTCTGAGCGCGTCGCCATCGCTTCGGTCGAAGAAGCCCTCGGCAAGCCGTTGGGCGACATCTTCAGCGAATTCGGCGAGGTGCTGGGCGCCGCCTCGATCGCCCAGGCCCATCGCGCCGTCCTGCGTGACGGCCGCAAGGTGGCGGTCAAGATCCTGCGGCCCGGCATCGAGGAAATCATCGCCGCCGACATCGCCATGCTGACGCTCTCAGCGCGGCTTGTCCATCAGTTCGTCAGCGTGGCGCGGCGCCTGGAACCCGAAGCCTTTGTCGCTACAGTGGCGCAGTCGCTGATGCTGGAACTCGACCTGCGCCTGGAAGCTTCGGCCTGCGACGAGATCGGTAAGATCATCAATGCTACCCCCTATATGCGCGCGCCCAAGGTCGTCTGGCATCAGGTCGCGCGCCGGGTCATCGTACTGGAATGGGCCGACGGCACGCCGCTGTCCAAGCCCGAAGCGTTGTCGCTGCCGGGGCTGGACCACAAGGAAACCGCCGACAATCTTATCCGCGCCTTCCTGTCGCAGGCTTTGGATCACGGCGTCTTCCACGCCGACCTGCACGAAGGCAACCTGTTCGTCGCGGCGCCCGCACAGCTGATCGCCATCGATTTCGGCATTATCGGCCGCCTGCGCCCACAGGAGCGGCGCTATCTGGCGGAGATGCTGTGGGGCTTCCTGCAGCGCGACTATAAACGCGTCGCCGAGGTCCATTTCGAGGCCGGCTATGTGCCGCGCACCCACAATGTCGACAGCTTCGCCCAGGCCCTGCGCGCCGTCGGTGAACCCGTCCTGGGGCAAAAAGCCACCGAAGTATCGATGGGCCGGCTTTTGACCCAGCTGTTCGAAATCACCGCCCAGTTCGACATGCACCTCAGGCCCGAACTGGTCCTGCTGCAGAAGACCATGGTCAGCGTTGAAGGCGTGGCGCGCCGCATCTACCCCGAGCACAATCTGTGGGAGGCCGCCCGTCCCGTGGTCCGCGCCTGGATTTCGCGCGAACTGTCGCCGGTCACCGAGGCCAAGCGCCTGCTGGAAAAGCTGATCCGCAAGCTGGACGAGCCCGCCACTGAGACTGTGATTGCGACCGGCAATGACTCCATGCGCGCCGAACTGCGCCACAGCCGTACCCTGGGCTATATTGCGCTTGCGACGTCGATCCTGTCTCTGGTCATGATGGTCTGGCTGGCGGTCCGGTAGCTATTCCGCGTCTTTGCGGATCGTCCGGCGCTCGGATTCGATGATCTTCTGACGGTTCCAGTAAGCCGCGCCATCGTCGGGCCGGAACATAGTTCGGGGCGCGCCTTTTTTCGTCATGACCGCAAAGACATTGCCTTTCGGATCGTAGAACAGCGTGTCGCCATTGTTGCGTTTGAGCGTTTGCGTCCCTTCCGGCGGCGCGTGGATAAAGCCGTGCACCATTGCCATGTAATCGTTGTAGGACTTGGCGCCGAATTCCGGCCCGTGGCGTTCGAAGTGATAGCGGGCGTTTTCTTCGGTGGAGTATTTACGATTCGACGACCACAGCGGCCAGTCGCCATAGTGCGTGGCCGTGATAGTGGCGTGATCGGCGGCGATCGACAGGGGTTTGCCGAAATTAGGCGCACCGGCGTTCTGATGCTCCGGCGCGGCCTCAACCGGCTGTTCAGCGATGACGGGCGGCGCTTCTGGAACCTCAACCGGCACCGCTGCGACCGGCGATGACGCCGCCTTGCCTTCGCCATCCTTGAGCACGGCCGACGGTCCCGCATCGCAGGACGCCAGGCCCAGCAACGCGGCGATCAATAAGAACCTTTTGTAACCGCCTGTCATCCTTGCCCCCTGCGCCTTATCTATGGCACACACCGCCCCAAGCGGAAAGGACCCCCATGACCGAGCCCAAGCGCATTCTCCTGATCATCGGCGGCGGTATCGCTGCCTATAAGTCTCTGGAGCTGGTCCGCCTGATCAAGAAGGCCGGCCTGAATGTCCGCGTCGTTCTGACCAAGGCCGCCGAGGCCTTTGTCACGCCGCTGACGGCTGCCGCCCTGTCCGGCGACAAGGTCTATCGCGACCTGTTCGACCTGACCGATGAGACCGAGATGGGCCACATCATGCTGTCGCGCCAGGCTGACCTGGTCGTGGTCGCGCCGGCCACAGCCGACTTGATGGCCAAGGCTGCGCACGGCCAGGCCAATGATCTGGCAACCACCCTCCTTCTGGCAACCGACAAGCCGGTGCTGATGGCGCCCGCTATGAATGTCCGCATGTGGCACCACGCCGCGACCCAGCGCAACCTGGCCCAACTGACCGCCGATGGCGTATCATTTGTGGGGCCAGAGGAAGGCGACATGGCGTGCGGCGAATTCGGCCTTGGCCGAATGAGCGAGCCAGAAGCGATCTTTGCCGCCGTTCAGGAGAAGCTGACCGCCAGCCAGCGTCTTAAAGGCAGAAAAATTGTGCTCACCGCCGGCCCGACGTTCGAGCCGCTCGATCCGGTGCGCGGCCTGACCAACCGCTCTTCGGGCAAGCAGGGCTATGCGATAGCCGACCGCCTGGCGCGCGAAGGCGCCGAGGTGACCCTGGTGTCAGGGCCGGTCGCACTGCCGACACCGCCGGGCGTCAAAGGCGTCGATGTCGAAACCGCCCAGCAGATGTTCGATGCTGTTCATGCCGCCTTGCCAACTGATGTCTTTGTCGCGGTGGCCGCCGTCGCCGACTGGCGCCCTAAGGAGGCTGCGCCCGAAAAGCAGAAGAAGACGGCTGATGCCGAACTGTCGGTCACCTTCGTCAAGAATCCGGATATTCTCGAATCCGTCTCCAAGCACCTGGAGATGCGGCCGCGTCTGGTGATCGGCTTTGCGGCCGAGACCAATACGCTTGAGGAATACGCCAAGGCCAAGCTGGCGTCGAAGGGCTGCGACGCCATCCTGGCCAATAATGTGTCTGATGGCGTCTTCGGGTCGACGCGCAATTCGGTGACGCTGGTCGATCTCGATGGATTTACGCCCGTGCCGGGTGAAACCAAGGCGGATGTGGCGAGCTTCCTGGCCGACTATATCCACAGGCGCCTCAGTTAGCTGTTAACTTTTCCAATGGGTGCTGTAGCGACGGCCAAAAATATGAAAAGGTAAACGCCACTACGCCCTCCCCATTTATGGGGAGGGCGAATCTTTAGTAAGCCGCGAGCCCTTGCCATGAACGCCCACACCGTCCCGACCGCCGAACCCGAAGTCACCGCCCAGGTCGTGCAGTTGCCGCACGCCGCAGGTCTGGCATTGCCGGCCTATGAGACCGAGGGCTCGGCCGGCCTAGACCTGCGCGCAGCAATCGCCGAGGGCGAAACCCTGACGCTAAAGCCGCTGGCGCGCGCCCTCGTGCCGACCGGTCTGAAGATTGCCGTGCCACAGGGCTATGAGGTCCAGGTTCGCCCGCGTTCCGGCCTGGCGTTGAAATTCGGCATCACCTGCCTGAATTCGCCCGGCACGATCGATTCCGACTACCGCGGCGAGGTCGGTGTCATCCTGATCAATCTGGGTTCGGAAGATTTCGTCATCAATCGCGGCGACCGGATCGCCCAGATGGTCGTTGCCCGCCACGCCCGTATCGCTTGGCAGGGTCAGGAGTCGCTCGACGAAACCCAACGCGGCGGCGGCGGGTTCGGCTCAACGGGTCGCTGATCCTTTTCATTTAATAAATACTATGCCGTTTCTGTTTGTTAGACGTCAGAGGCGGTCAAAATTTACTCACACTTTCCCCGGATGGGCGAGTTGCGCTCGCGCCGCACACGCATCTGTGATCAGATAACCACATTATTTCAATTTACGGCAACACCGAAGCGTCCCAGTCTTCAAAGCGGACGTGTCCATATCGATTTCTTATCATGGAATTCCCCTGATAGCTGAACCCGAGCCGAACATGAACGCGGGATGAATGCCAGCCTAAAGGGGAATTCAGGTAGCCGGGATTTAAATGGACAGGTCGGGTTTGTACCGCCGTCTGCGCTTAATAGACCTATAAGCAGCGGCGCTTTTGAAAGACTGTTTAAATGGGCGAGTTTGTACAATTTTTCTGGGCCATTGTGGATTCCACCTCGGCCGCGCTGATCGGTCTCAACATTGTACCCGTTTTGGTGCTTAGTCTGTTCATAGGATTTGCGCTGCCGAGAGGCCGAAGCTGGCTGAAAGCGCCCCTTGCTGTCATCCCCGCCATGCTGGTCGTTGCCGTATGGCCGACGATCTACGGCGCCGAGCCGATCTGGCCCGACCTCATGCAAATGGAAACGGAAATCCAGGCCGTCGTGCTGTTCGCCGTTGCCTGGGTCCTCATCTGGCTATGCGAAAAGATCAAGTCGCTGTTCATGCCCGTGAACCTCAGCCGTCCGCTCATTCCCGTTATCATCGCCTCGAAATCCTGAGCCTTTTCAATTCCGATATCGCGCAGTGCGCGTGGTCCGACCTGCCGCGCGCCATAACTGCGTTCGGAGAACATGGACAACCACATTGAATCATTATTTATGGTGAATAGGTATTAACCTGTAGGGGCGAGCCAGACGGTTCGATCCGATCCCGAACCTGACATGAACCTTGAGAGGGTAACTCATGAACGATATCTGGAATTTCATCCTGTCGCTCGGCGACGGACTTCAGGCGACCTTGGCCGCTGTCAATCTTATGCTGGTCCTGATGATCGGCCTGGTCATCGGCATCTTCCAGCAGAAGAATGACAGTCTGGCGCTTAAAGCCCTTCTGACTGTGCTCGGCGCCTATGCGGTAAGCATCTTCCTGCCGCGCTTGACAGGCGATCCACTGCATATTCCCGATTTCCGCCGTCTGTCGGCCATTGTCCAGGTCGTTATGATGTATGTGTTTGCCTATGGCGTCGTCGGAGTCGTGGGTACGACGAAGACGGCGATGAAATTCCAGGCCAAGAAAGCCTGAGGCTCTATCATTTCCATTTAATGAGCCGCCTGCGTCGCAGGCGGCGTTTTTCGTTAAAATCCCAGGACATCCTGCATGTCGTAGAGACCCGCCGTCTGCCTGCGGCCCCAGATGGCGGCCTGGATGGCGCCACGCGCGAACAGTGTGCGGTCCCGTGCTGAATGCGACAGGGTCAGGATTTCGTCTTCCGAGGCCAGTATGGCCGAGTGTTCTCCGACGATACCGCCGGCGCGGATGACCGAGAAACCGATCGTGCCGGCTTCGCGGGCCCCGGTTATGCCGTCACGCGCGGTGACCTTGGCGTCCTCGAGCTTGACGCCACGGCCATAGGCGGCCGCTTCGCCGAGCATCAGGGCGGTACCCGATGGCGCATCGACTTTACGCTTATGGTGGCCTTCCAGGATCTCGATGTCCCAGTCCTCGGCCGACAGGCGGGCACTGGCCTGCTTGAGGAGCCCCATCAAGAGGTTGATGCCCAGCGAAAAGTTGCCCGAACGGACAATGATAACCTGATCCGCGAAGGCCGGGATGCGCGCCAGTTGTTCCGGCGTGAAGCCAGTCGAGCCGATGACGTGAACCAGCGGCCGCGGGCGGCTCAGGCCTTCGTTGGCGCAGGCTTCCAGCAGGGCCAGCGATGCTTCCGGGGTCGAGAAGTCGATGACGCAATCGGCCTTGACCAGGTTCGGCAGTTCGCCCTTGTCGAACTTCGCGGCGACCGGATGTTTGCCTTCTTCCAGCACACGCAGGATGGCCTGGCCCATGCGGCCCTTGTATCCATTGACGGCAAAGCGAAGCGTCGGCGCGGTCATAATCAGTCCTTACGAAGTTTCGTAGTCCGATAGGGCGTGTGCGGCGTCAGGTCAAAGTGAAAATGAAAACCCGCCGGTGAGGTACCGGCGGGTGTTAAAAACTGCGTAGCGATTCTGGGTGCAGGGGCTGTGCCCCTGCTATTGGGCGGCGGCGCCGGTGATGTCATCCCAGAAGCGCTTGGCCTTGTGCACGAAACCCTGGCTCTGGGCGTAGGACTTTTCTTCGCAGATGGCCGCGAATTCCTTCATCAGCTCCTTCTGGCGCGGCGTCAGGTGCTTGGGCGTTTCGATAAACAGCTCGACGATCAGATCGCCTTTCTGCCGCGAATTGAGGCCCGGCATGCCGCGGCCCTTGAGCTTGACCTTGTGGCCAGTCTGGGCGCCTTCGGGGATGGTGAGATCGAGCTTGCACTGGCCGTCGCAATTTTCGCCGCCCATCAGGCACGGCACCTCCATCTCGCCGCCCAGTACGGCGGTCGACATCGGTACGGGGATCGAACAATGTAGGTCGAGGCCGTCGCGCTCGAAGATGTCATGCTCGGCAACGCTCAGGAAAATGTAGAGGTCGCCCTTGGGCCCGCCCTTGGCGCCAGCCTGGCCCTCGCCCTTCAAGAGAATGCGCGCGCCGTCGTCGACGCCGGCCGGGATGCGGACATTGAGCGTTTTGTTGTGGCGCACCTGGCCATGGCCTTTACAGGAGTCGCACACGTCCTTGATGATCTGGCCCTGGCCGTTACAGGTCGGGCAAGTGCGTTCGACGGCGAAGAAGCCATTGGAGGTGCGGACGCGGCCGTGGCCGGCGCAGGTGCCACATGCCTGGGGCCGCGTGCCGGGCTTGGCGCCAGAGCCATTACAGGCTTCGCAGGTCAGGGTGGTAGGGACGGTGATTTCGACGTCGGCGCCCTTATAGGCCTGTTCCAGCGTGATTTCGTAATCGAAACGGACATCCGAGCCGCGCTGCGGACCCTGAGGCCGGCGCTGCTGGCCGAAGATGTCGCCGAACATTTCTGAGAAGATGTCTTCGACGTTGGAGAAGCCTTGCGCGCCGCCGCCAAAGCCGTTGAAGCCGCCGCCGGCCGACTGGCCGTTCATGCCGGCATGGCCGAAGCGGTCATAGGCCGCGCGCTTTTGCGGATCCGAAAGGACGCTATAGGCTTCGTTGACTTCCTTGAAGCGCGCCTCGGCCTGGTCGTCGCCGTGGTTGCGGTCCGGATGGTGTTGCATCGCCTTCTTGCGGAAGGCCGATTTCAGAGTGGCGTCGTCGACGGTACGCTCGACTTCCAGCACTTCGTAATAACAACGCTTGCTCATGCTACTCGCCCCGGAGACACCACGACTTCAGCCGCGAAGGATTTCGCGTGCGCCCGTGGCATCGTGGTCATTTTCAATGTCTGATATAGGTTTTGATGCAGCGGCGACAAGGAGTCAAACCTTGCCGCCGCACTGGCATCATGTGCGAACGCCCGATACATCTCCGAAGAGGAATTCCTGGCGTTCATGACGAGGCCTCTTAGGCGCTCTTCTTGGAGTCGTCGACTTCCTCGAACTCGGCGTCGACAACATTGTCGTCGGCCTTCGAGTCCTCGGCGCCGCCGTCGGCATCGCCGCCGCCCTGGCCATACATGGCTTCACCCAGCTTCATCGACGCCTGGATCAAGGTCTGCGACTTGGCGCGGATGTCGTCAGCGTCTTCACCGTCCTTGGCCGTCTTGAGATCAGCCAGAGCGGTTTCGATCGCCGTCTTGTCGGCCGCCGAGACCTTGTCACCAAATTCCTTCAGCGACTTTTCGGTCGAGTGGATCATGGCGTCCGCCTGGTTGCGGGCTTCGATCAGCGCCTTGCGCTTTTCGTCCTCGCTCTTGTTGGCTTCGGCGTCCTTGACCATTTGCTCGATGTCGGCATCCGACAGGCCGCCATTGGCCTGGATACGGATCGAGTGCTCCTTGTTCGTCGCCTTGTCCTTGGCGTGGACGTTGACGATGCCGTTGGCGTCAATGTCGAAGGTAACTTCGATCTGCGGCACGCCGCGCGGCGCCGGCGGGATGCCGACCAGGTCGAACTGACCCAGCAGCTTGTTGTCGGCGGCCATCGGGCGTTCGCCCTGGAAGCAGCGGATCGTCACGGCCGACTGGTTGTCGTCGGCGGTCGAGAAGACCTGCGACTTCTTGGTCGGGATGGTGGTGTTGCGTTCGATCAGCGGGGTGAACACGCCACCCAGGGTCTCGATACCCAGCGTCAGCGGGGTGACGTCGAGCAGCAGGACGTCCTTGACGTCGCCTTGCAGAACGCCGGCCTGGACGGCGGCGCCGAGTGCGACGACCTCATCCGGGTTGACGCCCTTGTGCGGTTCGCGGCCGAAGAAGGTCTTCACGGCATCGACGACCTTGGGCATGCGGGTCATGCCGCCGACGAGAACGACTTCGTCGATGTCCGAAGCCTTGAGGCCGGCATCCTTAAGCGCCTGCTGGCAGGGGCCGATCGTCTTGGCGATCAGGTCTTCGACCAGGCTTTCCAGCTTGGCACGGGTGAGCTTGAGGTTCAGGTGCAGCGGGCCCGAAGCGTTCATCGAGATGAACGGCAGGTTCAGGTCGTACTGGGCCGTCGTCGACAGTTCCTTCTTGGCCTTTTCCGCTTCTTCCTTGAGGCGTTGCAAGGCCAGCTTGTCGGAGCGCAGGTCGACACCGTTCTCCTTCTTGAACTCGTCGGCCAGGTAGTCGACGATGCGCATGTCGAAGTCTTCACCACCCAGGAAGGTGTCGCCGTTGGTCGACTTCACTTCGAAGACGCCGTCGCCGATTTCAAGGATCGAGACGTCGAAGGTGCCGCCGCCAAGGTCATAGACGGCGATCTTCTTGCCGTCGTTCTTGTCGAGGCCATAGGCCAGGGCGGCCGCGGTCGGCTCGTTGATGATGCGCAGGACTTCGAGGCCGGCGATCTTGCCGGCATCCTTGGTTGCCTGACGCTGGGCGTCGTTAAAGTAGGCCGGGACGGTGATGACGGCTTGCGTGACGGTTTCACCCAGATAGGCTTCGGCGTCTTCCTTCAACTTTTGCAGGATGAAGGCCGAAATCTGCTGCGGCGAGTAGTCCTTGCCGTGGGCCTTGACCCAGGCGTCACCGTTCGGGCCCTTGGAGATTTCGTAAGGGACCATGCCCTTGTCCTTCTGGACCATCGGGTCGTTATAGGTGCGGCCGATCAGGCGCTTGATGGCGAAGAAGGTATTGGCGGGGTTGGTCACAGCCTGGCGCTTGGCCGGCTGGCCGATCAGGCGTTCCGAATCGCTGGCGATGGCGACAACCGAAGGCGTGGTGCGAACGCCTTCGGCGTTTTCGATGACCTTCGGGTTTTTGCCGTCCATGACGGCGACGCAGGAATTGGTCGTACCAAGGTCGATGCCGATGATTTTAGCCATGGGTCTTAAATCTACTCCGTTTAAGGCGAATGGACGTCGATATGTCCCGTTACCGAGACTCGTTGGGCAGCCTTATTAAGAAAGCACCGCCCTTGTCCATCCCCGTTGAGATGAAAAGTTTCAATTTTCCAGATGCGCCGCATAGGCGGCGTCTTCCGGATCACAGCGGATATGGGTAAGCCGCACGGCCCCGCAAGAGGCAATGTCCCTAAAAAATTTAGGGACTGGGCGGCTTTTTCAGACCGTCACGGGATGGCGCTGCGGCAAGTCCGTCGTCGCCCCGGGCGTAGAAGGCGATTTGAGCGCCACAGCGGCAAAGGCGGCGATAGCGCGATTATAGGCTTCGGAACGCTCGACAAAGCCCATGTGATTAACCTCCTCGACGATTTCGAGGCCGGCACTGGGCGTGGTCGCGGCGATGGTCCGGCTGGCTTCGGGCTTGGTGACGATGTCGCCCTTGCCGCCCAGAACCAGCACGGGTGCATCGATGCCTTTTAGTGCACCTGTGGCGTCCCAGTGGATCATAGACAGGTTGCCTAAGGCCTGGGCACGCTGTGAATTGCGCGTCGCCAGAAGCGTCACATAGTTAAGCTGGCTGTGCGTGACGTGCGGTCCGAAGCCCAGCCGGTTGCCGATATGCGCCGTGCCGTTGAGATAGCTTTGCCAGGCGCCGAGAAAGGCCAGCGGCTCCAGCCACGCCGTCAGTCGCAACTGCAGGACGATCAACGGACGCAGGGCCTGCATCAGGCCGCTCAGGATCATGGTTTTCAGCGGGTTGGTGTGCGTCGTATTGATCAGAACCGCGCCAGCGATACGGTCCTTGAAAAAGGCGGGATTGTCGCGCGCCAGGGTCTGGATCGTCATACCGCCGATGCTGTGACCGGCAACGACGACCTTGCGCGCCCCGGCATAATCGATGACGCGCTTGAGGTCGTCCGCGAACGCCGACAGGTGTACGCCATCCGGGCCGGCGCGCGAACGGCCCATGCCCGGCAGATCCCAGACAACGACTCGAAAAGTTTGCGACAGTTCACGCTTGGCGTAGGCCCAGATGGTGCTGTCGAGCCCCCAGCCGTGGGTTAGGACCACACAGGGCGCGTCCTTTGGGCCGATCTGTTCGACATAGAGTTTCGCCCCGCGCGCACCGTCGATCACCTCGCCGTCACCGCGATGGGGTTCAAGCGGCTTGCGGTCGGGCTTGGCCAGGATCGGACGGACGATGAAGCCGCCCAGGAACGACCAGGCCAGTAGACCCAGGCCCGTCCACAGCCGCCAGTCTTCACGGAAAGTGGCCAGCAGGCCATCCGGCCTCAGAGCCTCTTCACCCTGGTACCACGTCCACAAAAGATAGGCAGACGCCCCCAGAACGACCCATGACAGCATGGACAGCCAGAAACGGACGATTATCAGGAGGGGCATGGCAGGCATCCTTATGCGGCGCCGTCATGTGCCCAGATTTCCCGTAAGTTTTCAGTGGGAAGGATGCTTTATTTCTTCTGCAATTCCGTTTTGAACGCCTCGAGGCTGAGCGGCCGGCCAAGGAAGTTCTGGATCAGGACGTTGGCGTCCTGCGAACCGCCGGGTTCCAGCACCAGCTTGCGATAGCGGGCAGCGACTTCCGGGTTGCGGATGCCCGCCTTGTCGAACTCGGTGAACAGGTCGAGCGCGATCGCCTTGGACCAGACATAGGTGTAGTAGATCGCCGAATAGCCATCGAGATGCCCGAAGCTTGCATAGTCATGCACGCCTTCCAGCGGCGGGAACTGCGAATAGCGCGCCGTCTGCTGGTCGTACATGCTGTCGAGGTCGAAGTCCGGCTTGCGGTTATAATAGTTGAGCGAGACAGCCGCGAGGCCCAGTTGACGCTTCCACAGGCCAGGTTCGCCAAAGCGGCGGCCGGCGTTCATCTTGGCCACCAGGTCCTGCGGGATTGGCTGCCCCTTGTCGTTCGAGGCGAAGGTCTTCAGCGTGTCATAATCCCAGGTCCATTCCTCAAGCAACTGCGACGGCGCTTCGATGAAGTCCCATTGCAGATTGCCCATCGACTGGACGCCATATTGGGTGTGGCCGGAATAGAGCGCGTGGATCAGGTGACCGAACTCGTGCAGGAAGGTCACGACGTCGTCGTGGTCCATCGGGCCAGAACCCGGGAAATTGCAGATCAGGGCGCCAACCGGCACCTGACGGCCGGCAATGCCGGTGCGGATCGGGAACTGGGCCGCGTGGTTGTACTTGCCCTCGCGCGGATGCATGTCGAGATAGAAGCGGCCGATCAGCTTGCCGGTGTTCTTGTCATAGAGTTCCCAGGCGGACACGCTCTTGTTCCAGACCGGCGTGTTCCACGGCTTGAACTCGGCGCCGAACAGGTCGCCGATCAGGCCGAAAATGCCTGTCCGCGCCTTATCATAAGTGAAATACTGGCGGACCTCGGCGGCATCGACCGCGTATTTCTGCTTGCGCAGCAGGTTCGAGAGATAGCCATTGTCATAGGATTGCAGGGTCGTGATGCTCGGATCAACTGTCTTGGCAAAGGCCAGCAGTTCAGCATAGTCGTCCTCGGCGCCTGGCTTGGCAGCGACATTGACGTCATCCAGGAACTGGGCGGCGCGCGTCGGGTTGCCGATCATCTTGTCGGCAGTGACCAGGGTTGCGTAGTCCGGATAGCCCAGGGTCCGGGCCAACTCGTAACGCTTTTCCAGCAACGACTTCAGGACTGTCTCGTTAGCGGGCCAGGCACGGTTTCTGAAAGCCGCCATGACGGTTTTACGCGTCTCGCGCTTGCTGGCGAAATCGAGCACCGGAAAAACGTCCGGATAATCATAGGTCAGATGAATAAAGCCATCTGCGGCGGGCTTGTGCGCGTCGAGATAGTCCTGCGGCAGACCGGCCAGGTCTTCGGGCTTCAGCTTGATATCGCCCTTATCGTCGCGGATATTGGCGGCGAACTTGAGGCCGATCTGCGTGATTTCGGTTTGAAGCGCAGTGACCTTGGCCCGCGTGGCGTCGTCCTTGTCGACGCCTGACAGCTTGTAATTGGTCAGCATCTTCCTGAGCGTGAAAGCCGTCTTGTCGTCCAGTCCCGTGGTCGGAATTGTGGCCAGGCGATCGAAGATCGGCCGCGACAGCGAAATGGCGGTCGACAGGTCAGACAGCTTGGGGATGCAGGCCTCGGCGGCTTCGCGCGCCTCTTTTGAGGTCGAAGTCTGCGACACCAGGTACATTTCGCCAAAGCCGTCGCCGAGACCCAGCAGCAGGGTATCGAAGGCGGCGAAGTCGTCCTTGATCGTCGCCGGCCCTTTGCGCGCCTCGATCTCGGTCTTAGCGCGGTTCGACAGGTTGTAGATGTCGTCACAACGCGCGGCAATCGCGGTCGCCGAGGCTTCGGCGACCGGCAAGGTCTTCAGCAGCGCGTCGACATCGGCATCGGTCCGGGTGACGGCGATAGCAGGGCTGGTGAACAGGGCACCAGCAAGGAGCGTCGCAGCAATATGAAGACGTGACATAATGGTTTTCCTCGAAATCGTTTCAAGAGGAATAGAATGAGAAATTCACGCTGGCAATGCCCGTTTGTTTACTTCGGTTGAGCGAATTGTCTGGTAGAATTTGCCCTGTTTCCATCGCGCGTAGAAAGGCGTTTCATGGTTTATCAGCTTATCTACCGCAGCCGGTATACCGGCACCCAAGGCAGTCTTTCGACCGTTCGTGAGATACTGACGGCGTCGCAACACAACAATTCGCGGCATGGCATCACTGGCTTCCTGATCTTCGACAAGACAAGCTTTCTGCAGGTCCTGGAAGGCGACGCGCCGGCGGTGCTCGAAACCTATGAACGCATCAAGGCGGACGAACGCCATGCGGACCTCAGCGTTATCGCGGCCTCAGAAGTCGATGCGCGTGCTTTTCCAGACTGGGCGATGGGCGGATTTCTGCGGTCCCCGGAAGTGCAACCTATCTATATGCGTCACGGCTTCGATAAAGGCATGGACCCGCAGGATCTGAAGCCGGAAACCGTTATCAGCCTTGCACACGATCTGATGGCGTTTGAAGCGCGACGCCACGGCGGCCGCGTCATCGATGTCCTGTCTCCGGATCATCCTTAGCAGCACTCATCGTTAGTTGCTGCTAACATGCTGTATTTAAAGATAATTTATCTTGAAATTCGGCGAGAGTGCGATACGCTTTTGACTGGAAGGAGTCAAGTCATATGCGTGTTTCGCCCGAGTTCCAACTTCAGATGATGGGGTATGGCCTGACCACGGCCCATATCCTCTACCACATGCCCGACTTCCGGTCCGTGCTCCAGACCTATGTCTGGCAGGACTACGACATCGCCCCGGACTTTCCGGCGCTAAAAAAGTTTCTCGACTTCTGGGAGGCCAATCTCGACGGGCCGCTGCATTCGGTGCGCTATGCCCACCAGAAACTGATCAAGCCTGGCGAATGGCGGGCCGTGGATGGCGAATTCACGCTGCACTAGTGAAGCTGGTTGATCAGCCGTGACAACACGCTTTCGAGCTGTTTGGGATCAAAGGGCTTTGGGATAAAGTCGTCCATGCCGGCTTCGAGGCACTTGTGCTTGTCACGGTCGAAGACGTGGGCGGTCATGGCGACGATGGGCGTGCGATGGATGCCGCGTTCGCTCTCCATCTGACGGATACGGCGGGTGCTTTCGAACCCGTCCATGCCCGGCATCTGGACATCCATAAGGATCAGGTCGTAGGCGCCGCGTTCGACCCGCCGCACGCCTTCCATGCCGTTGGTCGCAACATCGTAACTGTAGCCCAGTTCATCCAGGACGCTCGACACCACCAAAACGTTCGGCTCGAAATCCTCGACCACCAGCACGTTACGGTGAACCTCGACCGTTTCCATGTCGGCATTCATTCGCTCATCGCGTGCGCTGTGGGCCAGACAGATATTGACGGTAAAGGTCGAGCCCAGGCCCGGCGTGCTCTGGACCGATATGGTTCCGTCCATGGCTTCGGCCAGCGCCTTACAGATCGACAGACCAAGCCCGGACCCGCCATGCGAACGCGCGACCGACGCATCAGCCTGCATGAACTTGTCGAAGATGATATCGACCTTATCTGCCGGTATGCCAATGCCGGTATCCGCCACCGACAGGCTAAGGCAGGAGTCGTTGGCGCTTTCGGATTTGAGCGCGACCTTGACGTCGATACGGCCCTTATCCGTGAACTTGATGGCATTGGCCAGCAGGTTGGTCATGATCTGCTGCAACCGCAGAGGATCGCCGACATAGTATTCCCGCAGCGGCCCTTCATAGGTCAGCCCGAGCGCAAGCCCTTTGGACCGGACCTCGGCATCCATCATCATCACGGTCTTTTCGATTGTTTCCGGCAGGTCGAACTCGATGGCTTCGAGCTGCAGTGAACCGGTTTCGGCCTTGGAATAGTCGAGCAGGTTGTTAATCAGCGCCAGAAGCGTGTCGCCGCTTTGGCGGATCATGCTGACGCACTGCTGTTCGCGGGGATTGAGCCGCTCGGACCTGGACAGGATGTGCGCCAAACCGATGACGGCGTTCAGCGGCGTGCGCAGTTCGTGGCTCATATTGGCCATGAACTCGTCGCGGCGACGATTGCTTTCGTCCAGCAGCGCTTCGATCCGCTTGCGTTCGCCGATATCGCGCGCCACCTTCGACGCGCCGATGATCCGGCTTCTCGAATCGAGGATCGGCGATACGGTAACCGACAGGTCGACCAGGCTGCCATCCTTGGCGCGCCGCACCGTTTCAAAATGATCGACTCGCTGGCCCGCCTTGACCTTGGCGAGGATGCCATACTCCTCCTCGATCTTGTCGGGAGGGATGATCAAGGTGATGTGCTTGCCGATCGCTTCTTCCGGCGTATAGCCGAAGACGCGCTGGGCGGCAGCATTCCACGACGTGATGATGCCGTCGAGGTTCTTGGACACGATAACGTCGTCCGAAGACTCGACGATGGCGGCCAGATAGGCACTGGTCCGTTCGGCGGATCTGGCCACCCGGATATCGCGGGCGACATTCGACGCGCCTATGACATTACCGTCGTCGTCGTGGATCGGCGAAATCGTCAGCGAGACATCCACCAGGGTGCCGTCCCGGGCGCAGCGCATCGTCTCAAAATGTTCGATCCGCTGGCCTGCGCGCACCTTGCCGATGATGATATATTCTTCGTCCAGCCGGCTCTTGGGAATGATGAGTGAAATGTGCTGACCGATCGCTTCTTCGGCCGAATAGCCGAATATGCGTTCCGCCGCCGCGTTCCAGGAGGTGATAATGCCGTCGAGCGTCTTGGAGATAATGGCGTCATCGGAAGAGTCGACGATGGCCGCCAGGTAACGCTTTGTCGTCTGCGCATCGTCCTGAGTTACAAAATTCATATTGGACGTCCGGTCCCCATCGTGCGGATAGTCTTACCTGCATGTCACCCGCGAAAGCCAGAATTGACATGGAACGGAATAAAAAACCAATAAGACTCTGATCAGGCGGAAGAACTTATACGCCAAGCTTCTTCCAGTAGATCATCGTGCCGGTAAATCCGCCGTGTGGCTTGAGCGCATAGTCGGGAATAATGCCGGCCGGCACAAAACCCAGACTTTCGTATAAGCCCATGGCGCCGCCGTCGGTGGCCGTGTCCAGCACCAGCAGCGTCCGGCCTGCCGCCATCGCGCGCGCCTCGGCTTCGATCAATAGCGCCCGTGCATAACCACGGCCGCGATGGCTCGGCCGGACCATCAGCTTCGCGATCTCAGCGCGATGCGGCTGGTTGGGCGGGCAGTCGAGCAGCAATGTCACCGTTCCGGCCAAAACATTGTCCTCGAACACGCCCAGTACGATGCGTTCGCCACGCTCGGCTGCCGCCAGCGACTGGTTCCAGAAGCGCGCTGCTGCATCGACCGCCAGCGGATGCATGAAGCTGACCGAACCGCCATTTGCCACGACCTCGACGAGGATATCGCTTAGGGCTTCGCGGATGGGAAGCGTGGCGCCGAGCGCGCGAATATCCATGACCTAGCTCCGCGCCAGAACGACGGCATAGGTACAGGTCCTGCCGCCTTCATTTGCGAAGGTGGTATCCGCCGGCGTTCCAAAACCCAGACAGTCGCCGGTCTTCAGTTCGAAGCGCTCACCGCCTTCGGTAATGACCATTTCTCCGTCCAGCACCCATACCGCCTGGCGGATGCGGGCATAGGACGACGCCGGCAAGGTCACGCTCTTGCCCGCCGGCATCTCAACGCGGACGACTTCGACCGGATGGTCGGGGCGGACGAAGACCTGGCGGCGGAGATAGCCGGTTTCTGGATCGGTCCACAGCGGCTGGTCGGCGCCACGCGATACGCGTGAGGCGCTGCCTTCGGCGCGCAGCAAAAGCCCGGCAAGAGTCAGGTCAAAGGCCGCCGACAGCTTGACCAGCAGGACGGCGGTCGGGCTCATTTCCCCGCGTTCGATCTTGCTGATGCTGGCCTTGGCCACGCCCGACCGCGTCGCCAGGTCCGCCAGCGACCAGCCGCGCACCTCGCGCTCCAGCCGTATGCGCCGCGCAATGCGTTCGCCTGTGTCGTCTACAGAATCGCTCATTCGTCTCTTATAGTAGACAAATCGAGTTTAATGCAAGAAAAAGCCCTCGCCGCGGGAGACACGACGAGGGCTGAGTTGGGTCAAAGGGTTGAGACCTATTCCTTGACCTGAAAGTGACGCGCGGTGGTCGGGTTGCGGTCCCAGACCGCCTTGTCCCGCAGACTGCGCAAAAGCTTGACGTATTCGGCGTGGCTCCACGCCAGCGGCGTGGCGCTTTCCGTGCCTTCGCCGATAATGTATTCATGTGGACCGGGTGAACCCACGCCATCGAACACCTGTTCCGGCAGCATCAGGCCTTCGTTGGCGAAGGCCTCCATGCCGCGCACATAGGTGGCGCGGATCGCCTGGATGTCGGCATCAGTGGCGCCACCGGGCTTCAGGGCATCGGCCGCCAGTTCGTAATGACCGCGCTCGCCGGTGAAGATCGGCCACACCCGGCCGCGCTGGTCCGGCGTCATGTCGCCATAGTCGCCGCCAGAGGTCTTGTCGCCATAGCCGTCATTGCCGTAGCGGCGGAAGCCGGGGACGGTCAGGTCGCCGAACTTGAAATCGTAGCGGACACGCAGATTGTCCGGCAATGTCTGATCGTCGAGTACGGCCAGCGAACTGGTGATCTTGCTGTCGTTGGCCGGACGAACGCCATAGCGCACCAGTTCCAGAAAGCCCCCATCGACCATCAGGTCGGCGCGCAGGCCCTTCAGACCGTTTCGCTCGTCGAGCATACCGGGATTGTTGGCGTCTTCGCTGCGCGAAATGCGCAGATAGTAGGTCGCAGGCTTGTCCTCGCCACGCACCTTGCCCGTCGTGGTCAGCAGACGCTGGTCGAGTTTCTGCGAATATTCGTCGGCCTTGGCGGCGTAGAGTTTGGCGCCTTCGCTGTCGCCGGCTTGCGTCGCTATGTCGGACGCGGCAACCAGGCCGGCGATGATCGCCGCGGTCGTTGAGGGTGAATGCCCCTCCTGCTCTTCCCAGCGTTCCTGCTGGGCGTAGGGCGGAGTGATGGTCGCGGTATTCCAGTCGAGCCCGATCTTGCCGCCATTGCTCAGGAAATCGGCCGCAGGCTTCAGCATCGTCTTGTACGACGACAGCAGCTCATCCTTTTGGATCAGGCCCATGGCTTCCAAACGCGCGCCAAGCAGGATCGGCATGGCGGTCTGGTCAAGCTGGACGCCAACCCATTCCAGCGTGCCGTCAACGTGGGTCTTTTGCAAGAACCAGCCGGTGGCGCCGGTATTGCCCTTCATCTTGTCCGTCACCTGCACGGTCGGCAGGTAGCGATAGGCGGCGACCGGGGTCTGTTTGTCGCCGAGCGCCGCCAGCGCCATGGCGACCTGGTAAAAGTCGCGCGGCCAGACGGCCTTATAGCCAGTGTGCGAGACATCGGTCTTCAGCGCATCGCCCCACGGATTGGACAGCGAGGCGATCAGGGCGCCGGCGTAGGTGCGATCCTCCTGAACCTTGAGCGCAATCGCGCTGGCGTACAGCAGCTTGCCACTGTCGCCGGTCAGCGGCACCAGGCTTTTCAGCTCAGTCAGCGAGGCCAGATAGCCATCCCAGTCGGCGTTGAACTTCGCCAGGACCTTGGCGTAGCCGGTCTTCAGCGTGGCGGAGGCTTCCGAGCTGGCGGCCTCAGCCGAACCACCGAAGCCGAGCGCGAAATCCTGGGTCGCGGCCTTAGTGACGGGCGCCAGCTGCGCCACCATCAGGATATTGCCCTTGCCGTCCTTCAGACTGCTGTTGAGCGTGCCCAAAACCTGGCTCTTGGTCAGTTCGGCGATATTGTCGGAGACGCCGGTATAGCCGACGCTGGCCTTCTTGAACGGCAGATTGCTGCGCAGCACGATCGCGGCCTTGCCCTGCCAGGCGGTCAGGGCATCGACATTGGCGCGGCCTTCGTCGTCACCCGACGTGTTGGCGACCGACGGATCGAGGATGAGGTACGGTGTGACCGGGCCCTTCAGGGCCTTGACCGTCACACGCAGGACCAGTGACTGGTGGTCCGGGTCGGTCAGCACGTCCTTGATGATGACGAAGCGGCCTTTCTTATCGGTCGTGGTGACACGATAGGCGGGTGACAACGGACGGCCCGCGGCGTCGGTATGGATATAGGCGACGTGCGAGGTCGTGTCGTCGCCTTCAAACGCTGTCCAACCCTTGCCTGTAACGGCGAACTTCAGCTCGCGGATCTGCGCCTGGTCGATGCGGCCGAACATGGTCTCGGTGACAATGCCCTGAGCCAGGGAGAACCACACCTTCGACACCTTGCCGGTCGCAGCGGTGTCCGAATATTTGAAGTCCTTATAGGCCTCGTAGGAAGACCCGATGCCCTGCTTCATGGCGTTGGACCACGGCGATGCCATGCCAGGACCATTGCTTGCCGGGCCGGTGGAAACTATGGTCGGATTGTGATCGCCGAAGAATTCCTGCGCCGCAGCGGGTAGGGCAATTGCAAGGGCCAGCGCCATGCACGACACACCGATAACGCCAGATTTTGTGCGCAGCATGGACACGTTTTTCCTCACACCAATTCCCTGACCTCCGGCCGCTTTTGGCGCCGCCTCGAGGCTTAACACTTCGTTGACACCATCTATGCCGCAAGCCGGGCAATGAGTCTCACGGTATACGTATTCATGAGCCGAGTTTTTTGCAGCCACTGCAAAAAACAGCCCTCAAAGCCTTGAACTTACTAGAGCTGGCTTTGCAAAAAGTGGCGATGTCGCGGCATGAATACGTATTCCGCCTGTTTCCAGCCGGTAATCACGAGATTACAGTCCCACTCAGCTTAAGTGGCACGGGAACCAGACTTAAGCCTGACATCAAGCGTGTGCACACACACCCAGAGGAAACACCATGCAGGCCCTTATTCGTCCCTCGGCGATCGCCATCTCGCTTGCCCTGAGCCTGGGCGCCGGCAGCGCGCTGGCACAAGACGCCGCGCCCTCGGCTGACGTCTCGCAAAGCTCTCAGGCGGCGCCGAAATACCAATCGATCGCCGGTGCGGATTCGCCGGACAAGGTGCTGCACGTCGATGTCCTTTTAAGCGGCGACGGCAACCTGTCTTATCAGGTGCTGCGCAACGGCGCGCCGGTCATCGAGCCCTCGCGCCTCGGCCTCATCTTGGCCAATGCCCCCAAGCTCGACCGCTATTTCAGCTATGACACCAGTGCGACCACGTCCCATGACGAAAGCTGGGAGTTGCCGTGGGGCGAACGCCGCGTCGTCAAAAACCGCTACACCGAGCTGCGCGTCGATGTCGTGCAAAAGAAGTGGCAGGACCGCAAGATGACGGTCGTATTCCGCATCTATGACGATGGTGTCGGCTTCCGTTACGAATTCCCCGACCAGCCGCAGCTGAAAAAACTCGAGATCATGGACGAGCTGACCGAGTTCGCCGTTGCCGATCCCGCGACTGCCTGGTGGAACGTCGCCGGCGAGTGGAACCGCGAGGAGTACGTCTACCAGAAGACCCCGCTGAACCAGGTCGCCGAGGCGCAATCGCCGATGACGCTGAAGACCGATAAGGGGCTTTATATCTCTTTCCACGAAGCCGCCCTGGTCGACTACGCCGCCTACTGGCTCCGCCGCGTCGACGGCCAGCGGCTCAAGACCCGCCTGGCACCGTCGGCCATGGGCGCGCCGGTCGTCCGCGACGCGCCCTTCCCAACGCCATGGCGGACGATCCAGATCACGGACTCGGCGGCCAAGCTCTACAATTCGTCGGACCTGATCCTGAACCTGAACGAGCCCAACAAGCTGGGCGATGTCTCATGGATCAAGCCGTACAAATATGTTGGCATCTGGTGGCAGATGCACCTGAACACCGGCACTTGGGAATACGGTCCGCGCCACGCCGCCAACAATGAAAACACCAAAAAGCACATGGATTTCGCCGCCAAGAACGGTTTCCGCGGCGTTCTGGTCGAAGGCTGGAACAAGGGCTGGGAAGACTGGTTCGCGCGCGGTGATGACTTCTCGTTCACCCAGTCCTATCCGGACTTCGATCTGCCGGCCCTGTCAGCCTACGGGCTGAAAAAAGGCGTCCACCTGGTAGGGCACCACGAAACCTCGGGCAATGTCGCCGTCTACGAGCCGCAGATGGAAGACGGCTTCAAGCTTTACGCCAAATACGGCGTCGACTCGGTCAAGACTGGTTATGTCGCCGATGCCGGCGGCGCCAAGGTCAAGGCCCCGGACGGCAGTATTCGCTATACGTGGAACGACAGCCAGGAAATGGTCCGCCACTACCTGCTCAACGTCCAGACGGCCGCCAAGTACAAGATCGCCATCAATACGCACGAGCCGATCAAGGATACGGGCCTGCGCCGCACTTACCCTAACTGGGTGTCGCGCGAAGGCCAGCGCGGCATGGAATACAATGCCTGGGGTGATCCGCAAAACCCACCGGAGCATGAAGCTAACCTGATCTTCACGCGCATGCTGGCCGGTCCGATGGACTTCACACCGGGCATCCTGTCGCTGCAGGGTCAGGGCAGGCCGATCGCCTCCACCCAGGCCAAGCAGCTGGCGCTCTATGTCGTGCTCTATTCGCCGATCCAGATGGCGGCGGACCTGCCGGAAAACTACGCCAAGTACCCGAGGCCCTTCCAGTTCATCAAGGACGTGCCGGTCGATTGGCAACAGTCGATCATGCTGAACGGCGAGGTCGGCGACTTTGCGACGATCGCGCGCAAGGACCGCGCGTCCGACAACTGGTATGTCGGCGCGGTCACCGACGAAGAGGCGCGCGATGTCGAGGTGCCGCTGAACTTCCTCGATGCCAACCGCAGCTATACGGCGCAGATTTATCGCGACGGTCCCAATGCCGGCATGGAAGGCGATGCCCGCTTCGATATCGTCATCGAAAGCAAGCCGGTCACCGCCGGCGAGACCCTGAAAATCCGCCTAGCACCCGGCGGCGGCATGGCGATCCGCCTGGTTGCCGGCAAGCCAAAAAAGTGAAAAAATCGGAAGTGATCCGTAGCGCCCTGTTCGCGGCCCTGCTGCTTGCTTTTCCGGCTATAGCCGAGCCGCGGCTCGACCGCCATCCGGCCTTTGCGTCAAAGCATGTGGAGCCGCGCGATGTGACGGTGTTTGTGCCCGACGAATGCCAGGGCGCGACGCGCTGTGCCGTCCTCTACATGCTGGACGGCCAGAACCTCTATACGCCATCACAATATAGCGGCGCTGACTGGGGCGTGAAGGACACTATCCCCAGACTGATCAAGGGCGGCCGCATTCCACCGACCATCGTCGTCGGCATCGACAATATAAAGGAACGGACGCGCGAATATATGCCAGAGCGCGTCTATCGCCTGCTGCCCAAGGACTATCAGGCCCGCGTGCGCGCCTTCGAGGACGGCAAGGCACCGAATTCCGATAACTTCCTGAAGTTCATCGTCACCGAGTTGAAGCCATTTGTCGACGGCAAGTACCGAACCCTGACGGACGCCGAACACACAGCCATCATGGGATCGAGCATGGGCGGACATATCGCGCTCTATGCCCAAGGTGAATATCCGTCCGTGTTCGGGGCCTCGGCATCGCTGTCCATGCCATGGCTGATGGCGTCATGGGCCAAGGACGACGCCCACATCAAAGCGGATGCGGCGGTTTTGCGCACAGCCTGGAGCATGTGGCTAAAAACGTCCAAACTGAAGCCTGTACAGAACCGCATCTATACCGACCTGGGCACGCTGGAACTCGACGCCCAGTTCACGCCCTACGAAACCGCCATCACACCCGTCTTCCCGGCGGCGGGTTGGACGGAAGGCCATGACTTCAAGGCCGAGATCTTCGAGAACACCAGGCACTCCGAAGCCGACTGGCGCAAACGGCTGGATATCCCGCTGGTGTTTATGTTGGGGCGCTGACCCGAGAAGCGGAAGATCAACCCCGAACCACACGAACGGAAACGAACGATTGCGCATGGTGTTCGTGTTTGTTCGTGTGGTTCGTGGTTAAACCCTTGGCGGCAGCTACCGATTTGCTACAATTGGCGCAATGACACGGTCTCCCCACATGTCGAGCCTGATGAACTCGACCGCACCTTTAAGCG
>CAMLPZ010000014.1 GCA_946482045.1 uncultured Asticcacaulis sp. | reverse complement strand
GCCTGGGCCTTGGCGAGGATACTGTCCAACTGACTGAGGGTCGAGGCATTGCCGATTCCGATGCCGTTCTGCGAACCGCTGCCGGTCGGGGAGATATAATAGTCAGCCATTCAGTCACTCCAGCCATAAAAAACGCACCAATTAAGGTGCGAACACGCATTGACTATTTATGCCGAGTATTAATCTCTATTTACGGTCATTGGTAAATTTGTAATTTAACAATATTTATTATCTGAATTGCCGTTATGCATCAGAAAGAATTATGCGTTAATATAGATTTACTTTAATTTTTTCTGTAGTATTTATGTTTTATTCCACATTAACCTTGTCAAACTGGTACGATTTTCATCTGTAGAGCATGTATGCTAAAGCGCCCGATCCTTGCAATCGCTTTGCATTAAAGGCGTCGCGTCCGGCAGTTGAAAATTCGGCAGATTAAGGAACTAAGGCATCAGGTGATGTATCCATGTGCCAAAACTGAACAGTTTTTAGGTTAATTAACTTACCTATGCGAGAAATGAGCGCAATAGGGCAGCAAAAGTGGCCTTATTCAACTCATAGGATAAAGAATTTCTGCGGGTAGGCCGCGTCGTGTATATCGCTAACAAACTACTAACAGAAACGTGAGTGAACGTGACGGGGCGGGTTTTGCGCAGTTTTCGACAAAATTTTGCCTTGATTGCATAAGCCGCGCCGTTAGTGGTTGGTTTACCACCTTGGCACCGCAACCCATTGGGGAAGCATGTGTTTTTGATTGGTTGACTGGTAAGTTTATTGGCCCAGGGGAGGGCTGGTATATTTTTTGCGTTCCTATCCTACCGCATTCCCGCGTTGGGATTGCCTGCAGAGTTGTCACAACGCTTCATCCTACTGGAGATAAACCATGAGCTCTTATTTCTTCCCTCAAATCGAAGGCACCAAGAATGCCGACGACATCACCGGCACCACCGGCGCTGACTCGATCCGCGCCAAGGCCGGCGATGATATCATCAACGGCGCCACCGGCGACGACTTCATCACCGGCGACGCCGGCAACGACAACATCACAGCCGGCAAGGGCAATGACCGAGTCGATGGTGGTGACGGCAATGACGTCATCTACGCTCGTGCGGGCGACGACATCGTCCTCGGCGGCGCTGGCGACGACAAGATCATGGGCGACGCCGGCAACGATGTTCTCTACGGCGGCACGGGCAACGACCTGCTGAGCGGCGGTGCTGACTCCGACCTGTTCGTCTTCGATTTCGGCGACGGCGCCGACAAGATTGCCGACTTCGTCAGCGGCACTGACCACATCGACCTGTCGGCTACCGGCCTGTCATTTGCTGACCTGGTCATCACGACCAACGCCTCGGGCACGACCATCTCCTACGGCTCGGACTCGATCTTCCTGAAGGGCGTGGCTTCGGTCAGCTCGTCGGACTTCGCGTTCTAATAAACCACGGCAGTACAACTGGTCTCGTCTGATCAGTGAAAGCTTAGAGAACGAGGAACTTCGCGTTCCTCGTTCTTTTTTTGCCCTCAGGATCGATACCGTCCAGACCGGGACACTATTGTAAACAAAATGTTGCGCCGCAGCATTTTGTATTGATTTTCGTCGCATAAACGAATAGCTCTTGATGACGCGATTTTTTTGGCCTTTTGCGTGCACCGCTGCTTTCTGCGGTAATTTTGTACACTGCCCACGCGTACGAATATCATAACCATAAAAAACTTTGTCGTTGGATCAACGGCTTAACGGATTGAACACACAGTATAGCGTATTCCCCGTAGACGCGTAATTGGCACGGAAAATGCAATCGGCTTCGTTCATTCGCGGTGGCCACAGGTGGGACAGGCAAACGCGCATAGCCTGTCTCTCATATGCGCCAGAATGACACGCTACACACTGACTTCGCACCGGTTTGGGTCTGTAATGGAAAAGATAAAAGACACATTCATCGAGCAATGGCGGGGCATTGCCGTGTTCATTATTGTTTATTTTCACTTTTCCAACCGGCTTCCCCACGAAGCCTGGGGTTACGCCACCGGACCCAGCGTCCCTCAGCATATAGGCAAGCTGGGGGTTTTGGTCTTCTTTATCATCAGCGGCTATCTGATCGCCAAGTCGCTTGAAGCCTCCAGGACCTTGGCCGACTTCTACGCCAAACGCATCTCGCGCATCTGGCCGCTGTTCATCGTGGCCAATATCGTCGTATTCGCCTTCCTGCAGGTTTTCCCTCCGCCGGTCGTCGCTGAGGGCCAGTATGTTGGATACGAACACTATCCCTTCTATGAACAGAGCCGTGACGTCGCCGACCTGCTCGGCACCATGTTCTTCGCGGAAGACCTTGGTTTCAAGTGGATCGACGACGCCTTCTGGTCGCTACTGGTAGAGCTGAAGTTCTACTTCTACATCGGCATGTTCGCTGTCATCTTCCCTAAGAATTTCGCCAGAAATTTCTGTATCTTTGCCGTGGTCCTGGCCGGCATCGACTTCCTGATCCTGTATTTCGACCGTGCCGGCCCGATAGGTTTTGCGGATTCCGTGCAGTTCCGTGCGCTCAGCCAGGTCCTGCACGGTGTGTTCATATCGCAGTATCTGCCGATGTTCGCCGTCGGTGTCGCCTTGTACCGCAAGAAGCTGGACGGACTGTTCTCAGCGGTCCTCTTCATGGCCTGTATCACCGGCCTTATCGGGGTCTATGAAATCCATCTGTTCAAGGCCGAGGACAATATCCTCTTCATCCTGCTGTTTTCCTTCCTGGTGGCGTTCGACCACATTGTCCTCAAGAATAAGATCTTCGCCTGGATCGGCGAATACAGCTACGCTATTTATCTGTTCCACCAGATGATCGGCATGACGCTCATGAAGATGCTGTCGCCTTATCTTTCCATGGACGCCGCCATAGTTGTCACCCTGTTGACCGTATTTGCGCTCGGCCGCCTCGGCTCCTATGTCGCTGAATGGCGCTTCCGCAAACTGTTCATCGCCAATCTGACCAAGCTCTTCTCGCTTATCGGCTTGGACAAGATGGTCATCGGCATCACGCCCATGGAAAAGCGTGCCCCGGCCGACACGCCCCAGACCGCCCCTGCTCCGCTCGCCAGCGCGGCTGGGAAATAGACACAGCATGTCGCAAACCCGATCCAAACTCCTGTCCGGCTCCTTATGGATGATGCTGGGGACCGTCGCGAACAACATCATTGGTTTTGTTGTTTTCGCGGCTCTGGCCCGCGTCCTGGCGCCTGCGGAAATCGGCGCTGTGCTGATCGCTGTCATCTTCATCGATATCGGCCGCGTCCTCGCCTTTGGCGGCATCCCGGAATCGCTGATCCAGCGCGCGGAATGGGAAGACCGCACGGCCTCGACCTGTTTCTGGCTGAACATCGCGCTCGCGATGGTTATAACCGTCCTGGTGTTGATCATCTCGAAGTTTGTCATCACAACGCACTTCGAAGCATCGGTATCGACGGCGCTGATGGCTCTGTCGTCGATGTTCATCATCGATGCCGCGCGCGCCGTGCATGTGTCCTACCTGCGCCGCAACTTCAAATACAACCAGTTGGCGCTGCGTGGCCTGTGGGCCAATACGGCCGCCGGCGCTTTGGCCGTATACATGGCCTTTCATGGTTTCGGCATCTGGGCCCTCGTTTTCCAGCGTATCGTTCAGGCGGTCATCACCACCGTCGTCACCTGGATCGAAGCACGCTGGATGCCCAAATTTTACTTTGACTGGAAGATCGTCCGAGACGTCAGCGGCTTCAGCGCCAACGTCACTGGCAGCCGCCTGATCGAACTGTCGATCACCAAGCTGCCCGACATGGTCATCTCCGCTATCCTGGGATCGGCGCAACTGGCCTTCTTCCGTATCGGATCGCGGTGCCTCGACCTGGCGACGCAGGTGCTGGTCCAGCCGATCCAGGACGTTTCGCTCTCTGCCTTCGCGCGCCGCAAGGACAACAGCGCGGCGCCCGGCAAGGGTTATCTGGCCGTCATGGCGGTCACGACCACCTTCGTCTTCCCGGTCTTTCTCGGCGCGGCGGCGCTGGCGCCGGACCTGATTACCCTCTTCTTCGGCGAGAAGTGGGCGATCAGCGCAACCATCATGGCCGTCCTGTCGCTCAGCGTCGTTCCGTTGGTCGTTACCCGCATGTCCTCTTCGGCGCTGATCGCCGCCGGACTGTCAAAACCACTGGTGATTATCCAGGTGCTCAACCTCATCTTCGGTCTGACCGCCCTGTGGTACGGGACCCGATTTGGCATCGTCTGGGCCGCCACGGCAGCCGTCATCGCCGCCTACCTCACCCTGCCCTACGTCGTCTGGAAGACAACGGCCGTTTTGGACATCACGTTACGCGACTGGCTTGGCCATCTTTTCCCGCCGCTGCTTGCCGCGGGAACCATGCTTGTCGCGCTGTCGGCGCTACGCCTCTGGCTGGTCGGTGACTGGAACATATATGTCCGTGTCGCAGCCATGGCGCTGACGGGTGCTGGGATCTATGCCTTGTCGCTTGTCCTCTTCGGCCAGGCCTTCCTGTTGCGCCTGCATAGGGAGATAGGTCCCGTCGTGCCTAAGAAAGTTGCGCCGCTCTATACCCGATTGATGACTCTGATTGTCCCGCGGATCAAAACCTATGTCTGATGTCATTCCCTTGAAACCGCGTGTTATTTTCCTCCTGAACTCACTGGCCGGCGGCGGCGCGGAGCGGGTCATGATGACCCTTCTGCGCCACAGCGAGGACCGCCGCAGCCAGTACGACATTCACCTCGTGCTGCTGGACGACGAAGCACACGAAGCCTACAGCCCACCGGAATGGGCGACTGTGCACCGCCTGCGCACCCAGGGCAGCCTGGCTAAGGGCCTATCGGCCTTCCTGAAGCTGGGACGCCAGTTGAAAGCCCAGTACGTGCTAAGCTTCCTGACCCGCGCCAACGTCATCAATGCCCTGAGCAGCCGTGTATTGAGGCACCGAGCGGTGATATCGGAGCGCGCCAACACGTCGGGCCACTTCAAGGGACTGGCCGGGACGGTATCCAAGATGCTGGTCCGCACCCTTTATCCGCTGGCCGATCAGATCATCTGCGTCTCCGGAGGCATTGCCGAGGACCTGCGCGACAATTTTGCTATTTCGCCTTCAAAGCTGGTATCGATCCCAAACCCGATTAACCGTGAGCAGATTACGGCGCTCGCCACCGACGAGCCTGCGACGGCGCTTCCCGACGCGCCCTATATACTCGCCATGGGCCGCTTCGTCGAAAGCAAGAACTTTTCGATGCTGATCGAGGCCCTGTCGCGCAGTAAGACGTCTGCGCACCTCATCATCCTGGGAAAGGGACCGCTTGAAGCGCGGCTAAAGGACGAGGCCGCGCGCGCCGGCCTCAGCGACCGCGTGCACTTCCCTGGCTTCTCGGCGAACCCCTTCGCCTACATCCGCCGCGCCATGGCCTTTGTGCTGCCATCAAACGGCGAAGGTTTTCCCAATGCCCTGGCGGAAGCTATGACACTTGGCGTGCCCGTGATCGCGACCAACTGCCGTTCGGGGCCGTCGGAAATCCTGAATGAGCAGGCCAGCCTGCCGCTAGACCGGATGCTCGAAGCGAAATACGGCATCCTGGTGCCTGTAAACGACGCTGCGGCCATGGCCGAAGCCCTGGATCTGTACGCCTTAGCCGACGCCAGGTCTGCCTGGGCGAAAAAGGCGCTCATCGGCGCAGAACGCTATGACATGCAGACGACGATCGACCAGTACTGGACTGTTTTGACCCTCAAGCAACAGGAACCTGATGACGCGGCTTTTGCTGCATAGACAAATGTAGTGGCGATAGGGAAACACCTGCTGAGATTGGTAAATTTGATATTTTCAAACTGTTCCTGTTTCGGTACAGCAGAAGATATCAAGGCTATTTTGGGGCACTGTCAGCCGTTTCTTAATGTGAAGCTGGCAGTATGCGCGACTACCGAATGAATGCGTTAAGGCCAATACGCTGGGCTGGCCTGCTGTCTATCCTCTTCCAGCTTGCAGATGTGAGTGCCACGCGTGCGATACGCGTCCCCGCATGTGCTTTGAATGAATAAGTGACCTTGAAAGCGACATTGTGACACCTGTGACGAACATGGAAAACAAAGAAAAGCATAGTTCTGCCGAGCATTTCCTGCCTTCGGTGAATATCCACACGCTGCTTCTTCATGCACGCCGGCACATGAAGCTTTTTCTCAGTATCTTTGCTGTCGTCTTTATAGCAGTACTGGTGGCCATGATCCTGCAGCCGAAGAAGTTTTCGGCAACCTCGGTCGTCATGGTGGATTCACGGCAGATCAAGGCCGTTCCGACGGAGACCGTCACACCGCAACTCATGACGGATGTGCTGGCGGTCGATACCGAAGTCGAGCTGGTCAAGTCGAGCGAACTGGCCAAGCGCGTCGTCAAGACCCTCAAGCTGACCGAGGTCGACGAATTTACCGAAGAGCGTGGCCTTAACGCCGTGCTCGCCCTCCTGGGCATCAAGGCCGGCGAGCCCGAGGCGGAACTGGACAAGCGCGCGGAGGCGCGTCTGATCGAGGGTATCAAGATTAAACGCCAGGGCCTGGCGCGCGTTATCGCCATTACTTATGAGAGCACGTCACCCGAACGCACCCGCGCCATCGTCAATGAATGGGCGCAGCAGTATCTGAAGACCCAGCTCGAGGTCAAGCAGCAGGGCCAGGAAAGCGCCAGCGGTTCATTGCTGGCGCGCGTCAACGAACTGCGCGGCCAAGTGGAAGCCGCCGAAAGCAAGGTTCAGCAGTTCAAAATCGCCAATAACTTGTTGACCGCCGATGGCGGCATGCTGGCCGAGCAAGACATCACCACGCTGAACTCCCAGCTGGGTCTGGCGTCTGTGGACCGGGCAGCCTCTGAGGCGCGCCTGAGCAGCGCCAGGAGTCAACTCAATCGCGGCTATACCGGCGGCGGCGTGGCCGAAGTCCAGGGCTCTCTCGTCATTCAAGGCCTGCGGCAGAAATCGGCGGAACTGGGGCAGCGTATTGCACAGCTTTCTGGCCGTTATGGCGAACGCCATCCGGAGCTGATCGAAGCCAAGCGCCAGAAGCAGGCGATCGACACCGAGATTCAGGAAGAAACCGACCGCGTTCTCATGAACCTGGAGTCGGCAGCGGAAATCGAACGCCAGAAGACCGCCGCCATCGCCGCCAAGGTCGCGGCGGCGCGTGGTAGCCTGGCCGCAGGCAACCGCGCCATGGTTCAACTCAACGAACTGGAGCGCGACGCCCAGGCCGTGCGCAGCGTCTATGAAGCTTACCTCGGCCGCTACAACCAACTGGCCTCGCTGGAAGGTCTCGAAGCGCCCGACGCCCGCATCGTCTCATTGGCAAAAGCGGCCCTGCCGTCGTCGCCAGGATTTGTAATGGCCTTTGCCGTGGCATTTATCTGCGCCAGCGGTGTGGCGGGGGCAACGGTCCTGGGCAGGATGTCGCTTGAAAACGGCGTCAGCACGCGCCAGGACGTCGAACGGCTGGGCGTTCCGTACCTGGCCAGCATTGCCGACCTGAACACGATTGTCGGCAAAAGCACGCAGCGCAAGCTGGCCGTGGACTATATCGCCGAAAAGCCGCTGTCCCTGTTCGCGGAAGGCTTCCACGACCTGCGCACCTCGCTGTTGCGGACGGCGCAAGGCAACATCCAGGTCATCTTGACCACCTCCGCCATTCCCAACGAGGGCAAAACGACCGTGTCCATGTGCTTCGCCCAGACAGTGGCGCTGGCCGGGCAATCCGTCGTCGTGATCGATTGCGACCTCCGCCGCCGCTCGCTGACCAAGCTCATGATTTCCGACGCGAAATCCGGCCTGGTCGAATATCTGAATAAGAAGGCAGAACTGTCGGACATCCTGGTGCGCGACGAAGACAACGGTATCGCCTTCATTCCGCTGGTAGACCAAAAGACCCCGCTTCCGGACATTTTCGACAGCCAGGACATGAAGGGGCTCATCGAGACGCTGCGCGGCATGTTCGATGTCATCGTACTCGACACCGCTCCTGTCCTGGCCGTCACCGATGCGCGCATCCTGGCAAAGCACGCCGATGCCGTCGTATTCTCGACCCTGTGGCGGCACACTGCCGTTCCGATCATCCGCGCCGCGCTGAGCGTACTCAGGGACAGCAACGTCAAGGTTACGGGCGTCATCCTGAACAAGGTCGACATCAAGGCCCAGTCTACTTACGGTGAAGGCCAGGGTCTCTACTATAAGGCCGTCAAAAACTACTATCTGGACGCGTAGGGCCAGGGATCCAGATTGTTATGGAAGATATCGTCGCCAGAGCCCCCATGTTGGGGTTTCCAGAATTAGCAGTAGGCATCTTAGTCCTGCTCTTTCTGGTATGGCTTGGGGTAACGCGACCGCTCAGCACGCCCCTGCGCTTCCTATTCCTCTTGATCCTCCTACGCTATGTGCTGAATTTTCTGCACGTCTTTACGATCGTGCCGATCGTCGCCGGCCAGAGCATCAACGCTTTGTCGACCATCCTCTTCATGGTGGCCGGCGTCGTGGCCTTGGGCCGCAAGATCTTTCAACTGAAATACCTGGCGATATTCTACATCTTCTCTGTCCTGGTGATTATCAGCGGCATGCTGAACATGCAGGTCATGGGTCTGGCGAATACGATAATCCGCCAGATACTGTTCTTCTCGATCGTTGTCGCCGTTTTCCTGTTGCCGGACGACGACCGCTTCAACTTTACCGTCCTGAGCAAGTGTTTCGTCGTCCCACTGCTTTTCCAGGCAATCTCTCTGGCCACAGGGCAGTTTAAGGCGACCGAAGGTGACGGCTCGGTCAGTTATATCGGCGGCTATGTTCACGAAGCCACCTTCTCGATGATTCCGTTGGCGCTAATGGTCCTGACCGTCGCCAATCGGGAGATTTCCTTCCGGACAAAGCTCCTGTGGTGCACGATCAGTCTGGTTTCAATCATTCTGTGTAATTACCGGACGTCGCTCCTGGCGGCCTTGCCCATGTTCGCGGCCTTCCTGGTTTCCTCCATCCAAGTCAAGCGTCAGTCGACGACCTGGCTGATACGTGGAGGACTGATCACGGCAGGTATAGCCGGAGTGACCGTCCTGTTCACTATGAACCAGGACCGGTTCGGCGAACTTCTGCTGATCGCCGACAAGATCTCTCTTCTCGACAAGATGCCCAGTGAATTCACCACGCCCGAACGTCAGTTTCTGTCCGGCCGCCTGCAATTGTGGGCCGGGTATCTGCACGCGGCGGCGGAAGGAAAAGGCTTGACGCCGTTCATCGGGTTCGGCCCGGATGCGTGGCGGGGCGTCTTTGAAAAATACGCCCACAACATGTTCATATCGTATATTTATGAGTATGGGGCGGTAGGTGTTGCGCTAACTATAGCCAGCATGTTAACCATGATTTACTATTCTGTTAATGCACTTCCAAAATATAGAATTGTATTAACATCCCTACACATCAGCTATCTTCTGTTAACCTTGTCAACTATGCCTAATGTTAATATCGAGGGTGTTATCCTTTATGGTCTGATGTGCGGCCTGACAGTGCGCTATTATGCGCAAGCCAAAGAACTAAGAATTAGGGGCATGAGCTATGCAGTCTAAAAAAGTACTGGTTATCGGAGCGCGCGGCATTCCCGACGTCGAAGGTGGCGCCGAGAAGAACGCCGAGGCGCTTTTCCCTTTGATGGCCGCCGCCGGCTATGACGTAACGGTCATGGGACTGCGGCAATATATCAAGGGTGAACAGTACAGGGGTGTCCAGCTCCTGGCGTCGCCGGCCGTCAAGTTCCTGAATACCGACAAGATCGGCTATTATCTGTATGCGATCTACCAGGTATTGAAGATACGCCCCGACGTTGTTCACCTTCAGGGCCTGGGATCGGCGGTGTTCCTTCTGATCTACAAGATCCTCGGCTGCAAGACCGTCGTCCGCTATGGATCGGCCGACTACATCCTCAACAAGTGGGGCGTTCTTGGCCGGTTGGGCTTCCTGTTCGCGGAATGGCAGCTCCGCTTCGCCGATGCCGTCATTTCCGTGACGCCTGCCCTCAGCGAGCGGCTTGCCAAGCGCGGCATCCGGAAGAATGTCCATATGATACCAAATGCGCTGGACCCGGCCATCGTAACTGACGCGAACCTGCCCCTGACCTCCGACCGCCCATTCATTCTTTCCGTCGGTCGCGTGACATACCAAAAGAACGTGATCAACCTGGTGAACGCGTTTAACCGTTTGAGCGAAAGTCATCCTGACTACGATCTTGTCATCGCCGGCGGCCTGGACGACGCGCCCTATGCGGAACAGCTCCGCCCTCTGCTCAACGACAAGGTCAAGCTGCTGGGCCGCGTACCGCGCTCCACAGTGCCGGGCTTGCTGAAGCGCAGCGCCCTGTATGTGAACGTTTCCCTGCATGAAGGCTCATCGAACGCGACACTCGAAGCCATTAGCCAGGGATGCTCGGTGCTGATCAGCGATATTCCTGAAAACAAGGACATGCCGCTGCCCGGTCATCATTTCGTCAATCCGAACGACATAAATGCCATTGCGGCCAAGCTTACGCACGGCATCGAAAATCCGCACGAATACATTGTGGACAAAGGTAATTTCCTGACCTGGTCGAATGTCGCCGAGAAGACGATCGGTGTCTATCAATCGCTTGGCACCAATAGACTGGAGCCCGTGGATCAGCCGGTATCGGCTTAATCCTTCCCGCGACAAAGTAGGGGCCGTTGCGGCTGGAGACATGTCTTCCGCCGCAACGGCCCTTCTTATTTTCACTCGTCAGAAATGACTCAGGGTTATCGCCCTGGCCGTCAGTGCGCAGCCGGTTTTAGCCGCACCTTGGAGTCGATCGCATTCAGGATGGCGACGCAGCCGATGATGCCTGCCACGATCGTCACAAATACGGAAAAGATGAGGGTGTCGAAAACGATCCCGCTTATCGGAGCGGATTTGAACATGAATACTTCGTTGTCCATGGTACTCCCTGGCCTTTATTATAAGTTTGCCCACAGACAGACGAGCAATTGTTATGCCATTACGCGAATGGTTGTCCCACGACAGTCGCGGACGCCGTAACACTGTCACCTCAAGAGTAAGGGGTAAAGACTTCACTCCAGCGAGTTGATTGCCTGAAATCGTTGTATGCCAAGCAGTCATGGGTATTCAGCCACCACCATAACGCGCTGTGTGGTTTGTTTTGCAAGCGACAGGGACACTTTGCAAATGATTGCGCGGCCGTTGGCCGCCGCCTCTCCTTCCATGCAACATTGGCAAGATATGTGATGAAAATGCGACGATGCATCGGTCGGGAACGCACTATGTAACCGTGTCTTGTCTGGCCATGTGAACAAGGCCGGGACAATTCCCGGGTCACTGTTGTTTCATTTCTGGACCACCGAAGGATTGGGACGCGGTCTGCGCATCCGTTTCGCCGGACGCCGATTGTCCTTCCAACCTGCCGCAACAGCATATCGCCCCTGCGGCAGGTTTGCTCTGTCGCAAAGCCCCTTTGCCAAGTGGGGATTGTCCTTTTCCGAGACGTTCCGGCCCACCAACTGTAGCACGCGTTTTGCATCAAGCCGCACAGGCCCTTACAGGACAGAAACACGTGGTTTCTTCAGGCCCTGGGGGCGGGCGAACATAAATGAGGGAATTGCATGTCTTTACTGCTTAATCTGCTCGGCAAGCTGAGCAATTTGAATCTTCTCGTCGGCACCAAGCTGAGCGACAACCTGACGGCTACTACGGGTGATGACCTGGTTATCGCTGGCAAGGGCGACGACGTGATCAACGCCGGCACCGGCAACGACGTTGTCTTTGGCGGCAAGGGGAACGACAACCTGACTGCCGGCAAAGGCGACGACTGGATTTTTGCCGGCAAGGGCGAGGACATCATTTGGGGCCGCGACGGCAACGACGTCCTGTTTGGCGGCAAGGGCGACGACCGTATCTCGGCCGACGCCGGCGATGACTACATCCGTGGTGGCGACGGTAACGATCTGCTTTCGGGCGGTGCCGGCAACGACATCTTCGCGTTCGACCGTAATGACGGTGACGACCGCATCGCCGACTTCACGACGGGTGATAAGATCGACCTGACCATGGCCCATACCAAGTTCAGCAAGCTCGATATCAGCCACGTCGATGGCGGCACGATGATCGAATTCGGCAACACCAGCGTCTTCCTGAAGGGCGTTGCTTCGGTCTCGGCCAGCGACTTCATTTTCTAGAGCGTCGATCTAAAATTCGTACAGCATCTTAAAAAGAAACCGGCGGACCCAATCCGCCGGTTTTTTGTTAGAGCGTGAAGCTGAAGGCCTTTTCCGCAACCACGCGCCCCTGCCGCTTGAGCGTATAGCGCGCGGAATACTGCCCCTTCACCCACCCACCCGGCGGCCGCTTGCGGCCACTATAAAGCAGATATTGCGCCTTGTTACGATCCAGCGCCGGTAAGGTGCTGTTGCTCATCACCGCACCCGCCGGATCCGTAACGGTGAGGCTCTGGGTATCGCCGGCGCGCAGGCCTATGGTGCGGACATAGGCGATAATCGCCGCGGCATCGGCGGTGGGCTCCGGCAAGCCGGCCTTTTCTATATCGCTCATCTCCATAGCAGCGGTCGTGAAACCGGTATTGAGGACAAAAGCCTCACGATAGGCCAGTGCCTTCTGATCCCGCGGGCGCCATTTCGATCCGGCCAGGGACGCCTCGGCAATGCAGGCCGCCTGGTTGAAGAACGGGTCGATCTTCTCGCCCTTGTGGCGAAGCGAAAAATGCAGGTGCGGAAATTCGGCCATGCCTGATTGCCCAACAAAGCCCAGCACGGTCCCCGCCTTGACAATGGCGTTGCTCCTGACGCGGATGGACCCTTTGCGCATGTGGCAATACTGAGTTTCCCATCCGTTTGCGTGGCGGATGACGACCCCGTTTCCGCACTCTTTATCCTTTACCGCAGCCTGATCATAACCCGAACCTGTCGCATCCGGCTCGCCGTCTCGGACGCCGACAATAAAGCCATCGGCGGCGGCCATAACCGGCACGCCCCGCGTCAGGATGGCCTGATCCGGAATGCGAAAATCCGTGCCATCGTGTCCGTCATAGGTTTGCGAGCCACAGCGGTAATCCGCGACTCCAGCGCTTGGGTCGTGATCAAAGTACTGCTGGATCACGCAGGTTTCGCCCAGCGTGCACGCAATAGGTAGCGCGAACGTCATGTCGCCGGGCTCAGGCCGCGCCGACGGAGGCACAAGCGACAGGATCACAATGCCCAAACCGCTCAGCACCATCCTCTTCATTGCGAACCTTTCTGAGCAAGGTCTAGGCATATGACCGTTCAGACGAAGACATCGTCATGCTCGAGTCTTTATCTCAAGGGACTAGTGCTCCCGGAAGCTGCGCCAGAAGGTCTGGTTCAGAGGCTCGAAAAGATAGCCCAGTATCGTGCGCTTGCGCAGAGGCACAATGATTTCCACGGGCAGGCCAGGCTTGAGCACGTCCGTCATGCCGCGCACCTTGGAAATCTCGCTGACCGCCTGTGGGCTGACTTCAACTTGCGCCTTATAGAAATGCACGCCTGTTTTCGGGTCCTGGAAAGTATCGGCGGAAATCTTGAGCACCTTGCCCTTCATGATCGGCAGGTCGCGCTCCTGGATAGCGCTGAAGCGAATCTGAGCTTCCTGCTGCGGCCGGACATCGTCGCCGTCCTTCGCGTCGATCATGGCTTCGATGATCAGCGGCGCATCGTCAGGAACGATTTCCAGCATGACCTGACCCGGCGTGACGACGGCTCCGGCGTTGTGCACCGCCAGGCCGACGACACGGCCGGTCGCCGTCGCCTTGACGGTCGTGCGGCCCAACTGCTCCGTCGCAGAAGTCATGCCCGGGGCGACCTCGCTGAGGCGGCTGCTGATCTGCTCCAGCTGCTGGACGATCTGCGCCGCGGCCTGACTGCGGATCGCATTTTCCTGCGCCGCCAACTCTGTAATACTGGCGGAGTTGCGGCGCATGTCGGCGGTGAGGCCGGCATTGTCGGATTCCATGCCTGCGATCGATTGCTGCAACTGACGCACCCGCGTCTTGGGCGCGTAACCCCTGGCCTCCAGCGATTCGACACTTGCCAGTTCGTCACCGGCTAAAGCCTTGCGCCGTTCGTTCGCTTGCAGTTGCTTCTGGGCACCGGCGATCAGTTCCTGGGTCTGGTTCCGACGCTTGCTGAGAACCGTCACCTGGTCGGCGATTTCGCGGTAGCGCAGGGCCATGGCCTGGCGCTGCGTCGTCATTTCGTTCTCGACCAGCACCCGATCAGCGCCGGTGAACATTTTCAGCTCCGGAGGCTCGGAGAAACTGGACGCACGCTTCATTTCCGCCAGCAGGCGGGCCTGGGTGATCATCAGCTTGATATATTCGGACTTCAGCGCCAGGGCGTTGGCTTCGGTATTATCGCCGGCGAGTTCAATCAGCACCTGACCTTGTTTGACAAAATCGCCTTCGCGCACCTTCACCGCGGTGATGACACCACCCTCGCGGTGCTGGACCTGCTGCCGCGATCCACTCACGACGATCGAACCCTGCGAGTAGATGGCCGCATCGACACGTATGATCGCCGCCAGACCGACAAAGATCAAGAAGAAGGCAATCACGAAGATGACACCGTTTCTTATGTCCCGGCGCGGGTCGTCCTGCACGGAGAGACGGCCGTCGAGGTCGACAGCGATTTCTGTTTTGTCAGCATTAACAAGTGCGTTGTCGCTCATGACATTGCCTGGGGGCTATAAGGGGTCAAAGATATGCGCATCGTCTAACACACGCTAGTGTCGTGATTTCGAAGTTCGAGCGATTTTGATATCGCCCTCCGAACCGAACTTCGAAATCGAGAACGACACTAGAATCTATAAGTTGCGAGTGTCCTTGTGATTCTGAAATCCGCCTGAGGTCGATATCAAATGCGAGCGAATTTCAGAATCAGGACACTAGGTTAGCTGTTTTTCACCAGGGCGGGCCTGGCTTTCGGATCATCGCCCTCGATCTGGGATTGCGGTTGCTGGGCCTTGACCCATTCATCCCGTGTGCCGAAGAAACCGGCCCGGCCGTTTTTCAGGAACAGAATCTTATTGACGACCGACAGGATGGCCGCACGGTGCACGATGACCATCACCGCACCGCCGCGTTCACAGAACGCATGAATAACCTTTATGAGGGCCTCTTCACCCTCCTGGTCGAGGTGTGCGTTTGGCTCGTCGAGAACCAGCAGGAACGGATCGCCGTACAAGGCCCGCGCCAGGCCAATGCGTTGCGCCTGTCCGGCGGACAGGCCTGAACCACCCGGTCCGAGGACCGTGTTGTAGCCTTGCGGAAACTTCGAAATCATGTCGTGGGCGCCGGCCGCCTTGGCCGCTTCGACGATCTTCTGGTCGATCAGCAGGGAATCCGTATTCAGCGTGCCTTCGAACCGACTGATATTGGCCGCGATCGAGCCCGGAAACAGACAGGTATCCTGAGGCAGGAAGCCGATATACTTCGCCAGTCGCTGCTGATCCCATTCCGAGCGTTCGGAGCCGTCGAAACGAACGGTGCCGTAATCATAGGCGTCGATGCCGACGATGGCCTTCGCCAGGGTTGTCTTACCGGCGCCGCTGGGACCGATGACGGCGACCGTCTCACCCGCATTTATAGCGAAGGATACGCCCTGAAGGTAGTAGCGGCGCTGTTCGCGGTTGGCGACCGTCAGATTGTCGACGATCAGGGAGGACTTCGGGACCGGCAGTTGAACCAGCGAGGGTTCCGGATCGACCTGATAGAAGAGATTGTTGAGCTTGTTGTAGGCATTGTAGCCCTTGGTCAGGCTGCGCCACTGGCCGATAATCTGCTCCATGGGCGCGATCGAGCGCGTCATCAGCAAGGAGGCAGCAAAGATGGCTCCGGCCGAGATCTGCTGCGAAATGGCCAGATAAGCCCCGACGCCCAGCGCCACCGATTGCAGCAGCATCTTGAGAAACTTGGTCAGGGCGGCGAAATTGTCGCCCGCGGCGTTAGCGCGCATGCTTTCGCTCACGCCCGTGCTGCGGCTTTTGAGTTGGATCTGGACCATTTCACTCTGCATACCCAAGGCGCGAATGACATCCGCCCGGGACGTCAGGGCCTCCTGCTCAAGATAGGCACTGGTAATGGCCTGGTTGGCCGACGTGATTTTTTCATAGGTCGCGCGTTCATTCAGATAGGTGATGAGCGCAAGGGCGACGCCGCCTGCCAAGGCAAGGGCACCAAGGAAGGGGTGCAGAAGGAAGCAAAGGCCGAGGTAGAAGACAATCCAAGGCGCATCGAACAGCGCGATCACCCCTGGGCCGCTGAGCACGCCCTTCATGGTATCGAATTCACGCATCATGCCGGCAAAGGCTGCGCTCTTGCCACCTGTGGTCGGGATAGAATACAGCCGGTGCAGGATCTGCCCCGACAGGAGTTTGTCCAGACGGGCGGAGGACCGGGTTAGAAGCCGGGTACGCAACTGATCAAGGCGGCTCAACACGACGAGCGCGAAGACCAGGATGAGGGTCAGATAAAGCAGGGTAACGACACCGCCGGTGGGGACGACGCGGTCGTAAACCTGAAGCATGTAAATCGTCGGTGCCAGAAAAAGCAGATTCAGAAAGAAGCTGAAGACAGCAACGCCCATGAGGTGCTGCTTACACGCGGAAAGCGCAGCACGCAGGGCAGGATTGATGACCCTCTTTTCCGATTTACTGCTCATATGCCAAAGGCTCCTTAAATGACCGGCCCGCGAAGGCTTATATGCGGCCACCAAGTTAGGTGTTATCTATCGCTCGGATTATGTTTTACAAACAGTTTGTGCATTTTCACTAAACGCCAGGCCTTGCAAAACCGCACCATCGTCACAAAACAAGCCGATTGGCGGAAATCAGCTTATTTTTCGTAAGAGAACGGTGTTTATAATCAACCATCCCCGATGGTTATTCCTTTTTGCGCGATCGCGGCGTCACGTCCGGCAGACTCCATTCCGACGCCTCGAAAGATCCCTTGACCGGCCTGTAATGCGGATAGCCGCCGACCTCTGCCTCGCTGTCGATGATACGGCTGGTGCCGTTACGGGCGCGGACCAGAATCTGCTGGTCGATCATGTCCCGATCCCAAGGCCGGACGCCTGCAGTCTCGAAGACCAGCGCCCACGCCTGGGCCGATGACAGGATCCTGAGGCCATTAGGTATATAGGCGTGCGGCATGTCACGTTTCAAGGGAGACGGCTCGGCTGTCTTATCGTTCAGAACCTCGAGCTTCCCATCGGGGGTCACGCGGGCATTGTCGCTCTCATAGACCTCGACCGGTCCGTCTCCCAGTATACGTAGGAACGGCAGGTTCCTGCGCGTATCCGCGCCGGGAGAATAGACATTGCCGATAGCGCTAAGGCGGCCGGTTCGTACCGGCTGTCCCTGCCATTCCCGCGGCGACAAATTGTAGGACAGCGCCGTCACGCCCGGATTGACGACGACGTTGTTGACAAAGGCGCCCTGAGACCCGCCCTTGAAAAGCGCGCTGCGGTCGTCGTTGCTGACGAAGATATTGCCAATGACTAGCACGTTTTCGGCATTGTCGTGGATCAGCAGCCCTTTTGAATGCGCGCCCTTGCGGTGCGTGGCGTTCATGAGCGCTTCGGCAATGATACTGTTGCTAACGAGTATGTTATAGGGCGCGCCCGGCGCCTGCCCCATTCCAGCCCGTCCGTCAAAGCGGGTGCCCGATATCGAGAGATTTTCATCGGTCGCCCAGCTGAAGCTGCAATGATCGATGATGACGTCATGTGCGCCATAAAGGGTCAGGCCGTCGGCCTCCCAGCCGGATCCTGGCACGTTCCCCGCCCGCCCCGGCCGGAACGCCAGGTGTTGCAGAATGACGTCGTGCGTCGCGATGCTGACCTGGCCGCGGATAAGCGTCACGCCCGGGGACGGCGCAGTCTGGCCCGCTATTGTCATGTAGGGAAAGCGGATCTTGATGCTGCCGCCGGCCATGTCGATGACACCGCCGACCTCGAAGACAATGATACGGGGAAATTCCTGTTCCAGTGCTTCCTTCAGGGAGCCCGGACCCGAGGCGTCGAGATTACTAACCTTGACGATCCGGCCGCCGGCACCCCCCAGGGTTGGGGCCCAGCTGTTGCGCGGCAGAATGTATCCCTCATGTAATGCTGAAGCGGCCAGGCCGTTACCCGCACACGCCATTAGAGACACGCCAGAGGCTATCATAAGTCTGCGATCAATCATGGGACAGCCTCTAAAGTAGGAAAATGGATATAATCGGACCAATATTATACAGCGATAGCGTGGAAAACCCGCCGCCGCCCTCGTCGATGAATCCGCCGGGTATTGTTTTTTAGAAATCCGGCATTTTTACAACGCGTCAACCAACCTTCGGCATCTTTCATTCCTTGTTAACTCTGTACGCTCACGGCGTTTTAACGCTGATGTGTCAGATTACCGGGGAATTGACAGGATCGACGCCATGCAAAGCCGCAAACTGAAACCTGCCTCCGAGGCCCCGCCTATCTCCATGCCGCAGTCCGCGGACGTACCGGTTGCCATTGCCGACGCCAGCACGGCGACGTCTGTACCCTCGCCGGCGCGTGGCTTGCAGGTCAGTCTGCAACAACAGCTCGAAAGCGGCCCTATGACGCCAGCGTCACGTCCCGTTCCGTTCGGCTGGACCGCGTTGGGCATGATTGCCTTCTGCACCGCCTTCTGGACAGCTGTTGTGTACGTCTTGACCTGAGTCTGAGCTTGTGTCCCGTCAGGCATGTCGTGGGATGCCTGTTATATCTCCGCCAAAATAAAAGCGCGTCCCGGAGTATCCGGGACGCGCTTATCAGTTGGGGACGAGGAATTTCCAAACGAAAATCGGTAAGCTTCGCCGGAAGGCCCGGAGCCTACTTGCTGTTGGTCGTGTAATAGCTCTTGTACGAATTATAATAGTACTCGCTGCCGATACCCGAAGCAATCGACTGCTTCTTTAGGTCGACCAGGGTCAGGGCGACACCGGCGAGGTTATCCAGGCCTTCATTGTACAGGATGTCGAGCGCAGTCTGCGTCGCGCCAACCGGGGTGTCGTTCCATTTGGCGAGCAGGACGACCACGTCTGCCTGGTGGGCCAGAAGGCGCGTATCGACAATCGGCAGGACCGGCGCGGTATCGAGGATGATAACGTCGAAACGCGTCTTCAGCTCTTCCAGAAGGGCGGCCATGCGCGGGGTGCCGAACTGGTTTTCCGAAGGCACGGGCCCATCAGCGACCGGCAGGTACATGACACCGCGGCCGCCATCATAAAGAGCATTGTCCAGACTGACCCTGTTGGCAAGGACTTCGATCAGGCCGGCCTGGTAGTCGCCGCCGATCGAGGTCGACACCGAGTGGCGGCGCAGGTCGCAGTCCACGACCACCACGGACTTGCCGAGCATCTGGATGGTTTTGGCGAGACAGATGCTGGTTGTCGTCTTACCTTCACCGGGGATGGCCGAGGTGATGGCGATGACGCGCTTGTCCTGGCTCACTTTGCTGAAGTTGATAGCCGTCAACAGAATCTTGTACTGCTCGGCGAATACCGACAGCGGATTGGCTTCAAGATATTCCCATAGCTTGCCTGTGGTGCTGATGCGTGTCTTGACCGTCGAGGCCAGGTTGGCAATGCCGCCCAGATAAGGCACGTTCAGGTGCTTGACGACATCGGTGCCCGAAGAGATGCCGCGACGCATTGCATACTTCACCGCGACCGCCGCCGAACCGGCGACCAGACCCGCCAGGAAGGACAGCATGACCGAGAAGCCGAGTTTAGGTGAGCTGCGCAGGGTCGGAACCTTGGCTTCCGACAGGATGCGAGCGCTGGAATTTTCCAGGCCTTCCTGAGTCGTCGTGTCCTTATGGCGCTGCAGATAGCTTTCATAGACCGAATGCGCCGCTTCCGCCTGCATTTGCAGGTCGTGCAGGCGCGTATTCGCCGCCAGGTTCCTGTTCAACGAGCCACGCGCCGACGACACACCACCCTGAAGGGCCGCCAGACGCTGTTTGTCGACATCGACCTGGGTTTGCAGGTTGGCGACGGCGCGCGTCATTTCGGCCTGGATCTGGCGTTCAAGGGCCGCCTCTTCGTTGGTCGCCTTGACGACCTCAGGGTGCATGGGGCCGTAGCGGCCACGCAGGTTGGCCAGGCGCGTGCGTATCTCGGTTTCACGCGTGCGCAGGTCGCGCAGGACATCGGAGTTCAACGTGTCGCCCGAAGTAAGGTCCCCGCTGCCCGCTGCCCGCTTGGCGGCATCCAGGCGCGCCTGATTGGCCGCCAGCGATGCCCTCACCTCGCCCTCCGACTGCTGCAGATAGGCCATCTGCTGCTCCGGAAGCGAGGCAGCGCCCATCGGACTGTCGACACCCAGGCCATTGGCGATCTTGAACTGCTGGACGGCGGCGTCGGCGGCGATGGCCTCCTTGCGCAGCTGCTCGAGGCGTTCACCCAACTGCTCATTGGCGTTGACCAGCAGATTGTTGCTTTGGCTGACTTGGCGCTTGGTATACTGGTCGAGCCACGCGCCGGCGATCTGAGCGGACTTCACCGGCGATCCGGTTTCGACGCTGACGGTGATAACGCGGGTGAGGCCCTGCCGCTTGACCGAGACGGATTGCAGCAGGTTGCCTATGATTTGCTGACGCAGGGTTTGACCGTTGACTTCGGCGGCCGGTTTACGGGGCAGGAATGCCATGATCCCTTCGGGCTTCTTCAGCGTCGGATTGAATTCCGGATCCTTCTCCAGCCCCAGCTTCGCAACTACGCTATCGGCCAGCGCCAACGAGCGCAGGACCTCGACTTCGGTATCGATCGCGGTGGAGTCCTGCGGCAGGTCAGTAGCCACCTCCTGCGCATTGGGCACCATCTTGAGCTTCTGGCCACCGATCATCACGCTGGCTGAGCTGGTGTATTTTGCCGGTTGGGTCAGGGTAAGGCCCAGGCCTGCCAGAAACACCACGGCGAAAACACCAACGAATAACCACATGTGTATCCGCAGCATGGAAATGACCGTGCGGATGTCAAAGACTTCCGAATTGGAATCCGAGTCTGGTGGCGCAACGTTTTGCATATAATATCTGACCCGCTTGAGTAGTGGTTAAAAGTCAAAGCGAAGCGCCTCAGCGGACAATACGCTGAGTCTGGACTTCAAAATTTAGGCCCGTGCCGCCTGTTGTCCGCAGACAATCCCCGGCGTATTAGAAGTGCCGCTCCGCGATACGGATGGTATCGCCGGGCTGCACGACAAGATCAGCCGTCAGAGGAACTTCCGTTTCCTCTGTCTTGCCGTACGGCTTGATGAAGACGCGCTTTTGCTGAGCGCGATAGGTAAAGCCTTCGGCGCGGGCAATGGCGTTCATGACGGTCAAACCGTCGCTATACCCGTATTCCCCGGCCTTACCGACTTCGCCCATGATGTAGTATGGCCGGAAGTTCGTGATTTCGACGCTGACCTTTGGGTCCAGCAAATAACCTGCCTTGAACTTTTCCTGCACGGACGTAGCGAACTCCGACACGGTCAAGCCGCGGGCGTTGACTTCGCCAATCAGCGGAAGAGAGACGACACCAGCGCCATTAACCGCGAACTCACCGCTCAGATCAGGCTCACCGTAGATCGTCATACGCAGCTTGTCGCCGCCACCCATGCGATATCCGGCGACAGGTGAACTGGCGGGAGCCGAAGCAACTGCGCCCTGGTCGGAAGTGGATACCTGAGCGACCGTAGCCGCCGGCACCAACATAAGCAAAGCAACTGTAAACAGACCTCGCAAATCCAATTCCTTCATTTGATGCCCCTCCGCACCCGCGCCAAGATACATAGACTTATGCCGCGAAGCAACATAAATCATTTACCCGCGCATGGGCCTGCAAGTCCCGCTCCACGCGCGACACATTTTCGACAATTAGCTGTATTACCGGGCTTTATCCAGCCTTAAGGCCCGATTTTACGGCGCAGCACACTTGCAAATCCCGCCATAACAACGGTATGCGGCTCAGAATGGTACAGATTCATGCTGCGCCGCACAATGCCCGCTGAATATTAGAGGCTGGTCTTGAGCCAGACGCCGATACGGTTCTCGGTATATTTGGGATCGCTGAACGCGTCATCGCCCCGCGACTCGAATTTGCGGTTGCGGTAATTGACCTCTACCATCATCCGACGGTTCAGCTCGTACTGCGCACCTACGTAGATACCGTTGTACGTATCGTCACGCTTGATGCCATTATAGTCATATTCAGACTGTTCCAGGCTGGCACCCAGGTTCAGGCGGCGCGTCAGTTCATGCCGAACGGTAAGCCGGGCCAGGCTGTAGAAGTAACCCGACGCTTCCGTGTCCGGAGAATCCTCAATCGAGCGGCGCGCTGTAAAAGTCAGCGTGGTCAGACGTGTGGGCAGATAACGCAGATTGGCCATATAAGAGGCGCCCGATACGGGCTTATAGGTCGCCTCCTTGTACTCCTGACGCATATGACCGATCTGGACGTCGCCAGTCAGCAGGTCCGTCAAATCAAAGGCCGCGCCCACACGCACCGCATAGCCATCGGAGTCCCGCGTCTTGCCATTCGCCGGCAGGAAGTCGAATCGCATGCTGTTGGCTTGGTAGTTAACAAAAAGCGACGTCCCCGTACCGAACTTGTAGTCCAGGCGCGCATCGGCCGTCGACAAATCCGACTGGCGATAGTTCTGGTCGACGAAAGTGCCGTCCACAAGCTTCAGGTTCGAATAGTCTACGGTCCGGACGCCAACTGTGCCGACAAACCGCAGGCGATTGCCGCTCGTCGCGAAAGACAGCCGCGACAGGGTCTGGCCGTATTGCGAAGGCTCACTTGCCTCAGCCAGGCCCTGGGCCTGCAGGTCCAGTGAACGAATGCTGCGCGGTTCATGGGCGCGTGCGATCTGGAAGTCACCGGTAAGGCTGGTGTATTGCGAGAAGTCATAGCGGCCGGTGACGTTGAGGCCTGCATCGACCGTGTTTTCGTCGTCATTGCTGAAATAGCGTTCGGCATCGACACTGGCCGTCGCCTTCAATTCGTGGCGACTCCAGCTGGACGCCAGCGAAACGGCGCCGCCGAGCTGCGCGATCTGGTCGCCGTCCTTGTTCGTGCTGGAAAATTTCGCGTTGTCCGTCGAAACCAGCCCCACATAGGCGGTCGGCGTCAGGCCGAACGCACCCACACGGCGCGTTACATCCGCCTTGAAAGCCAGGTCCGAGAAGCTGGGGTTCGGGTCCGTGATGAAAACGGGCCCTTGCTGACCGGCGGCGGCGAGGACGGAAATAGGTATGAAAAGGGAGAGAAGGGCCATGACCGTATATATGATGCGCATAGTTAATCCGATAACCAGTGACCTTTAAACGGTCGATCACATTTTTCAAGGGCACAGGCCCGAAGCAGAATCGGACACCACCATTAACCAAAACGCAAGACGTTGCAATAGAGAGGCGAAGATTAGACTAATACCGCCCACCTCGACATTTATTGATCATCTCCCCTGCCACCCATAATGCCGGTATGACCGAATTTTTTAGTTGTTCATTTGGCACTACTTTCGAACAATACAAAAGCACTACCTTACATGATTGCCTGCTTGCACAATGACACACATGACAGCTAAATTCGCGCCGAATGCCTTTAAGAGGTTATTGCTAACTCTACTCTACGGGCGGGTGTGGAAATCAGCACACATAACGAACTAAATCGTTTGCACTTCCAATCCTAGAGTGCCAGTTGCAGCTGCTGTTCACCGTCCCCGACCCCGTCGAAGGAGGAGATCGAAACGCCCAACAGACGTATGCTTCGGGCCAGCGGAAAAACGCCGTCCAGCAGGGTAAAGACGACACGGCGCAGGGCTTCAGAATCATCGACCGGAGCCCCCGTGCGACTGCGGGTAATCTGGCGGAAATCGTTAAACTTAACCTTCAGCGTGACGGTACGGCCATGCAGGGTTTCGCGCTCGCAGTAGCGCCAGACCTTGTCTATAAGCGGCACCAGGCCTTCGCGCGCTTCTGCGGGGCTGTCGATGTCGCGAAAGAAGGTCGTCTCAGCGCCGACGGACTTACGTTCCCGATCCGGCCGCACGCGACGATGATCGATGCCGCGGGAAATCGAGTAGTACCAGTCACCCGACACGCCAAAATGTTCCTGCAGGAAAGCGCGGCTCTTGTTCCGGAGATCGGCCCCGGTCTCGATGCCTAAACGGCGCATCTTTTCGCTGGTCGCCGGCCCTATGCCGTGAAAGCGGGCGACGGCCAGGTCACGAACGAAGTCGGCGCCCTGTTCCGGACGGATGACGAACAGGCCATCGGGCTTATCATAGTCCGACGCCAGCTTGGCCAGGAACTTGTTGTAGGACACGCCGGCCGACGCGGTCAGGCCCGTCACTTCACGGATGCGTGCGCGAATGGCCCTGGCCACCTCTGTGGCAGATGCAATGCCGGCCAGGTTCTCCGTAACGTCGAGATAGGCTTCGTCAAGCGACAGGGGTTCGATCAGCGGCGTATACTCGGCGAAGATCTCGCGAATCTGCTGAGATACAGCCTTATAGACTTCGAAGCGCGGCTTGACGAAGACCAGCTCAGGGCACTTGCGCCGCGCCGTCACCGAGGCCATGGCCGACCTGACGCCAAATTTCCGCGCCTCATAGGATGCCGCAGCAACAACACCGCGTTCGCGTGCACCCCCGACGGCCACAGGCTTGCCACGCAGGTCCGGATTGTCGCGCTGTTCGACCGACGCGTAGAAAGCATCCATGTCGATATGGACGATCTTGCGCGGGGTGCCGCTATCGTCGAGAACGTCCTCTGTCATGGCGAATCCAGTCATTCGCCGCCAGTTTAGACGAAGAACAAAAAGTAAACAAGATTACGCCGCCCCGTCAGGCCTCGGGATAGTCCGCCGCAAGCGCCGCAAGCCGTCGGCGTGCGGCCTCCTCTGCGCGTGGGGCCAAATGCGGCGCCGGCCCGGCCGATGCCAGCCACTCCGTCTTCCAGACCCAATGGCCGCCGGTTCCGAACTCCAGCACCACTGTTGCACAGGGCATTACCGTCTGGACGGTGCCAACCGCGCCGATCAACGGCACCATGACATCCAGGAAGGGCGAACCATTGAGACGGCCGCTCATATCCAATGTCGAAAGAATTTCCGTGGCCGAGCGAACCCGTACCTTTTCACCGGGCTGAAAACTTGGCGCTTCATCCGCCCTACCCGGCCGCAGGACGCGATCACAGGCACTTACGTTCTTGTAAAACGGCCGGGTTAAGTCCATCAGCCGTAAGGGGTTCCAGAACGACATCCAGTCCTGAACCGGGACATTTCGGCCCCTATCGGGAAAATGATACATTGGGCATTCCTGCGATCGTTTCCATCCGGGACTCTTGCGGTCCTCTGGCGGGCAACCCTGCAAGATATATACCTCACACCGTATCAGTTTCAGGTTCCAAACGAACATTTTACCACTATGAGAAAGCATGTTACCGATTTCGCACTGCACAAAGGGAGTGCTTGATGAATCGTGCGGGAGAACGTGTTGCCTGGCTGGATGCGGCCAAAGGCCTGGGGATCGTGCTGGTTGTCTACGGTCACGTCCTGCGCGGTACAGCCAGTGCAGGCATCGTCCCTCTCACCTCGCCGGCATTCCAGTGGAGCGATTTTGGCGTCTACACCTTCCATATGCCGCTTTTTTTCGTCCTGGCGGGATGGACCGTGCAATACAGCCTGTGCAAGGGGCCAGCGAACTTCCTGCGCGGTAAGATCCCGACGATAATCTACCCCTATTTCCTGTGGTCCCTGATCCAGGGCGGCATTCAACTGGCCCTGCCCGGCGCCGGCAATAACGCGTTTACGATCGAGAACCTGACAGGGATGTTGCTGGTGCCCATCGGCCAGTTCTGGTTCCTGTACACGCTGATGGCCTGCCACATCATCCTGGCGGTATGGGGCCAATTGCTTAAGTTCAGCCTATGGATCCTGATCGCCGCCGGCCTGCTGGTCATGGTGGTCCTAGAGGTGGTGCGGCCCGTTGAAATCACCCTCTGGCCGACCCTGATGATCCGGGTCATCATCTTCTATCTGCTGGGCGTGGAAATTTCGCGGCGCATACCTACGCCGTCGGCGAACTGGTCGGTGATCGCGCTGGTCGCTATCGCCTTCGTGGGCGCGGTCGCAGCAGCCTTTTACCTGGCTGAACGGCGCATCGAATCGATCTGGGCCATGCCGGCGGGCGTCCTGGGCCTGACCCTGCTGATCCTGATAGCGACGCGCCTGAAGGGTCGCGCGCTCGACGTGTTTACACGCCTGGGCGAATATTCACTGAGCATCTACGTCATGCACATCATCTGTGCGGTCGGTGCGCGCGTGATCCTGTCGAAAATCCTGCACATTGCCGACCCGGCGGTTCACATCCTCGTGGGGTTAGGTGTTGGCATTGGCGCGCCAATTATCGCGCATCTGGTGCTGAAACGCTTTTCACTTCTGCCTTGGGTAGGCCTGGCCGCACCTAAAAAGCGACCACAAAGCGCTTCCTAAGAAAAGATTTCAATTGAAACTTTCATGGACCGGACGATATATTCGGCTAACATAACAAAAAACGACACAGGGACGAATATGCCTGCGCTCCGCAGCGAAATCGACGTCGCCGACAGCGACTACCGGGCCAATGCCGCCCGGATGCAGGGGCTGGTCGACGACCTGCGAACACTTTCCGGACAGATCGCCCTGGGTGGCTCCCCTGCCGCCCGCGAAAAGCATACTGCACGTGGCAAGCTTTTGCCACGCGACCGCGTCGCCGGCTTGATCGATCCCGGCTCGCCGTTTCTTGAGCTCTCGGCCCTGGCCGCGCACATGGTCTATGACGACGAGGTGCCGGCCGCCGGTATCATCACAGGCATCGGCCGCATCTCCGGCATCGAATGCGTAGTCGTCTGCAACGACGCCACCGTCAAGGGTGGCACCTACTATCCGCTGACGGTCAAGAAGCACCTGCGCGCGCAGGAGATCGCCCAGCAGAACAACCTGCCGTGCGTTTATCTGGTCGATTCCGGCGGCGCCAACCTGCCAAACCAGGATGAGGTCTTCCCGGACAAGGACGATTTCGGCCGCATCTTCTTCAATCAGGCGCGCATGTCGTCGCTCGGCATCCCCCAGATCGCCGTCGTCATGGGCAGTTGCACCGCCGGCGGCGCCTATGTACCGGCCATGTCGGATGAGAGCATCATCGTCCGCAATCAGGGCACCATCTTCCTGGGCGGCCCGCCTTTGGTGAAAGCGGCGACCGGCGAAGTCGTCTCGGCCGAAGACCTGGGCGGCGGCGACGTCCATGCCCGTGTTTCCGGCGTCGTCGATCACCTGGCCGCCAACGACGCCGACGCACTGGGGATCGCCCGCCGCATCGTCGCAAACCTCAACCGAAAAAAGAGGATTCCTTTAGCGACGCGCGAAGTCGTTGAGCCGCTTTATGACGCCTTAGAGCTCTATGGCGTCATTCCGGCCGATACACGCAAGCCCTATGATGTCCGAGAAGTCATCGCCCGGCTGGTCGACGGTTCGGAGTTCGACGAGTTCAAGGCGCTCTATGGCGACACCATCGTCTGCGGATTCGCGCATCTCTATGGTTATCCGGTGGGCATTGTCGCCAACAATGGCGTGCTGTTCTCCGAAAGCGCGCTGAAAGCCGCGCACTTCATCGAGCTGTGCAGCCAGCGCGGCATTCCACTGATCTTCCTGCAGAACATCACCGGCTTCATGGTCGGCCGCGCCTATGAAAACGAAGGCATTGCCCGCCACGGCGCCAAGATGGTCACGGCGGTCGCCTGCGCAAATGTGCCCAAGTTCACCGTCATCATCGGCGGGTCCTACGGCGCCGGCAATTACGGCATGTGCGGCCGCGCCTACGATCCGCGCTTTTTGTGGATGTGGCCCAATGCGCGCATTTCGGTCATGGGCGGTGAACAAGCCGCCAATGTGCTGGCGACCGTCAAGCGTGACGGCATCGAGGCCAAGGGCGGTGCATGGTCATCTGACGAGGAAGAGGCGTTCAAAGCGCCGATCCGCGACACCTATGAAGCGCAGGGTCATCCTTATTATGCCTCAGCGCGCCTGTGGGACGACGGCGTGATCGATCCCGCTGATACACGCCGGGTGCTGGGTTTGGGACTGTCTGCTGCGCTCAATGCCCCCATAGAGCCGACCAAGTTCGGCGTGTTCAGGATGTAACCCATGGCTCTGGTCTCCATCGAAATGAACAAGCACGGCGTCGCCCGTGCCACGCTCAACCGGCCGGACGTGCACAACGCGATCAACGACGTCCTGATCCGCGAGCTGACCGACTGTATCCATATGCTGGGCCGTCACGCCAATGTCCGCGCCATCCTGCTGACCGGCGCTGGCAAGTCGTTCAGCGCCGGCGCCGACCTCGCCTACATGCAGCGCGCCGCCGACCAGGACGAGGTCGAGAACCGTGCAGATGCGATGAATATCGCCCGACTGTTCAACGAGCTGAGCACTTGTCCGAAACCTATCGTCGGATTGATCAATGGCGCGGCGCTGGGCGGCGGGACCGGCCTTGTTGCCTGCTGCGACATCGCCATCGCGCATCCGAAAGCCGTGTTCGGCCTGACTGAGGTGCGTCTTGGCATCATTGCGGCGACGATTTCGCCCTATGTCGTGGCCAAGATCGGCCAGGCCCAGGCACGGCGTTATATGCTGACGGGCGAACGCTTCGGAGCGGATGAAGCCCGGCGCATCGGCCTCGTCCACGAAGTCAGCGAGGATATCGAAGCGACAGCGAAAACCGTCGTCGACGCCATATGTCTGGGCGGACCTGAGGCGATCGCCGATACCAAACGCCTGATCGCCGATGTCGCGGGTCAGCCGGTGACCCCAGAATTGACGGCCATGACGGCCGACCGCATCGCCGCGCGCCGGGCATCAAGCGAAGCGCGCGAAGGCATGTCGGCCTTTCTGGACAAGCGCAAGCCGGGCTGGATCGAATGAGCCTATTCCATAAGATCCTGATCGCCAATCGCGGCGAAATCGCCCGACGCATCATCCGCACCTGCCGGAAATTGGGGGTGCGGACTGTTGCCGTCTACAGCGAGGCCGATCGCCACGCGCCATTCGTGCGTGAGGCCGATGAAGCGGTGCTAATCGGACCGGCGGCCGCGTCTGAATCATACTTGCGCGGTGATCTGATTATCGCAGCCGCTTTGAACCGCAACGTCCAGGCCATTCATCCCGGCTATGGCTTCCTGTCGGAAAATGCAGAGTTCGCTGAAGCCTGTGAGGCCGCCGGCATCGTCTTTATCGGCCCGACGCCCGACGCCATCCGCGCCATGGCCTTGAAGGGCGCCGCCAAGGCTTTGATGACACAGGCCGGTGTGCCGGTAACACCTGGCTATCATGGCGACGATCAAACTGTTAAGACTTTGCGAGCCCAGGCCGACGACATCGGCTATCCGGTCCTGATCAAGGCCGTGGCTGGCGGTGGCGGCAAGGGCATGCGCCGCGTCGATCAGCCATCCGATTTTGCCGATGCGCTCGTCTCCGCCCAGCGTGAAGGCTTGAGCGCCTTCGGCGATCCCAAGGTGCTGATCGAAAAGTATATCGAGGTGCCAAGGCATATCGAAATCCAGCTTTTTGCCGATTCGCACCAGCAGGTCGTACATCTGTTTGAACGCGACTGCTCTTTGCAACGCCGTCATCAGAAGGTGATCGAAGAAGCCCCCGCGCCTGACTTGCCTGAGGGTTTGCGCGCTGCCATGGGACAAGCGGCGGTGCGCGCGGCGGAGGCTATTGGCTATCGCGGCGCCGGCACGGTTGAGTTCATCGTCGATGTCTCGAACGGCATTCAAAATGCGCCCTTTTATTTTATGGAGATGAATACCCGGCTTCAGGTCGAGCATCCGGTGACCGAGGAAATCACGGGCATCGATCTGGTCGAGTGGCAGTTGCGCATTGCCGCAGGTGAGCCCATGCCGCTGACGCAGAATCAACTGGCGATCACTGGTCATGCCATCGAGGCGCGGCTCTATGCCGAGGACCCGCAGAACGACTTCCTGCCGGCGACCGGGTGGCTGGAAAAGCTGGAGTTTCCGGCGTCTGCGCGGATCGAATCGGCGGTCGAACAGGGCGACGAGGTCAGCGTCTTCTACGATCCGATGATCGCCAAGATCGTCGTCCATGGCCGTGACAGGGTTGAGGCGCTTAAAAAAATGCGCGAGGCGCTGATCCATACGCGCCTGAGCGGTCTGGCGACGAATCTCGGCTTCCTGCGCCGCGTCGTGTCCGACCCGGACTTTGCCGCCGCCCGGATCGATACAGGCTTTATCGGCCGGCATGCCGAGCGGCTAACCCTGCCATGGCCTGACGTCGAAGCAAATGGCAACGCATTGGTTGCCGATCCGACTTCACCGTGGAATGACCTGTCGGGCTTCTGGTTGAACCTGCCACCGCGCAGCCATCTGCATCTCGAAGCCGGCGACGGACACGAAGCGGTTGCGGCTTCCGGCTATATCGTCTCGCCCATGCCAGGCAAGGTCATCGAGCTGTTCGTCGCCCCCGGCGATACGGTCGAAAAGGGCCAGAAGCTGCTAATCCTCAGCGCCATGAAGATCGAACACACCATCAAGGCGCCCCGCGCCGGCACCATCGCAGCGGTCTATGGCGAAGTCGATGCGCAGGTCGCGGATAAGGCCTTGCTGGTCGAGATTAGTGACACATGATGGACTCGAACCAACCTGCGGTTCGCCCCTCACCCCAACCCTCTCCCCGCAAGCGGGGAGAGGGGGTAAGATTGCGCCTCCTTTCCCTCTCCCTGCTTGCGGGGTATAGCGCCAGCGAAAGTATAGCTTTCGCCAGCGTTGGGTGGCTCGAAGAGCCGGGTGAGGGGCATCTTCGCAGCCAAGGAACTCTGCCATGATCGACTTCCCTCACCTCTCCTTCGGTCACGGCGAAGATATCGATGCCTTGCGCGAAGCTGTTGCCCAATACGCCGCCGGTGAAATCGCGCCTTTGGCCGAGGAAACCGACCGCAGCGACCAGTTCCCCATGCATTTGTGGAAGGGCCTGGGCGACTTAGGTGTGCTGGGCCTGACCGCGCCTGAGGAATATGGCGGGGCTGCCATGGGCTATCTGGCCCACACCATCGCCATGGAGGAAATCTCCCGGGCTTCCGCGTCGATTGGCCTTAGCTACGGCGCGCATTCCAATCTCTGCGTCAACCAGATCACCCGCAACGGCACGGCCGAACAGCGCGCGAAATATCTACCAAAACTGATTTCCGGTGACCATGTCGGGGCGCTTGCCATGTCGGAGACCGGCGCCGGATCGGACGTCGTGTCGATGAAGCTGCGCGCCGACAAACGCGGCGATCGCTATGTGCTGAACGGTTCCAAGATGTGGATCACCAACGGCCCCGACGCCGATGTGCTGGTCGTCTACGCCAAGACCGATCCTTCCGCCGGATCGAAGGGCATCACCGCCTTTCTGGTCGAAAAAGGCTTCAGGGGCTTTTCGGTCGCGCAGAAGCTCGACAAGCTGGGCATGCGCGGTTCGCACACGGGTGAGCTGGTCTTTGCCGACTGCGAAGTGCCGGAGGAAAATGTGCTGGGCGCCGAAGGTCGCGGTGCGGGTGTCTTGATGTCAGGCCTCGACTATGAGCGCGTCGTACTGTCGGGCGGGCCGCTCGGCATCATGCGCGCCTGTCTGGATGTGGTCATCCCCTATGTCCATACCCGCGAGCAGTTCGGGTCGCCGATCGGCAACTTCCAGCTGATGCAGGGCAAGATCGCCGACATGTATTCGACCTGGGCCGCCTGCCGTGCCTATGTCTATGCCGTGGC
>CAMLPZ010000013.1 GCA_946482045.1 uncultured Asticcacaulis sp. | reverse complement strand
TGGGCGAGGGCAAGGACTACGGCTCGATCCTGTCGCTGAAGGACTACCCGCCCAACGCCACGCCCGGCATGGTCGACGCCCTGCTGCGCCTGCCGTACGAGATGACCCTGACCGAAAGCTTCGGCTTCGTCGACCGTCAGATCGGTCTGGAGCGCATCAACCTGGCTTTGCGCCGCATGCGCGCCGCCGACGAGGAGGCGCTGTCGCTCCGCGCCGGCCTGATGTCGGCCAAGGATGATCTATCAACCGGCGTCATGGGCCTGGGCGAACACCATATGAGCCTGCTGGTCCGCGCCAAGTCGCTGGAAGCGCTTGATCCGGCGACCGCGCAATGCCTGGCGGCCCTGGCCGACCTCGGTGCAGTGGCGGTGCGTGAGGACGTCAATCTCGAACCGGCCTTCTGGGCGCAGTTCCCCGGCAATGAACAGTTCATCGCCCGCAAGGCGCTCATCTCGACGTCGGCCTATGCCAGTTTCGCCTCGCTGCACGGCTTCCCGATCGGCCAGCCCGAGGGCAATCACTGGGGCCAGGCGGTCACGGTCTTCGAGACCTCGTCGGCCACGCCCTACTATTTCAACTTCCATAAGGCGGACCTCGGCAACTTCACCGTCATCGGGCCGTCGGGCTCGGGCAAGACGGTGGTGCTCAACTTCCTGGCCGCCCAGGCGCAGAAGTTCAAGCCGCGCACCGTCCTGTTCGACAAGGATCGCGGCGCCGAAATCTTCATTCGCGGCATCGGCGGCCATTACGCCACACTGCGCCCCGGCGAGCCGACCGGCTTCAACCCGCTGCAACTGGCCGACAATCCGGGCAATCGCGCCTTCCTGCGCACCCTGATCGCACAGCTTTTGAGCCGGCCGGATCAGCCTCTGAACTCCGAGGAAGAGGCGATCATCACCGAGGCGGTCGACGCGAATTTCGAACAGGAGCCGCGCTACCGCCGGCTGCGCTATTTCCGTGAGCTGCTGGGCGGCGTCCGCCGCCCGACGCACGGCGACCTGGCGACGCGTCTCAATCCGTGGGTGGGCGAGGGCGAGCACGCCTGGCTGTTCGACAATGAAGCCGATGCGCTCGACATGAGCGCGCGCACGCTCGGCTTCGACATGACCCTGCTGCTCAACGAGCCGGTCCTGCGGACGCCGTGCATGATGTATCTGTTCCAGCGCGTCGAGGAACGCCTGGACGGCACGCCGACCGTTATCATTATCGACGAAGGCTGGAAGGCGCTGGATGACGAAATCTTCGCCGCCGCCATCCGGAACTGGATGAAGACCCTGCGTAAGCGCAACGCCATCCTGGGTTTCGGCACGCAGTCGGCGCGCGACGCGCTCGACAGCCGTATATCGACGGCGATCATCGAACAGTCGGCGACGCAGATATTCATGCCCAATCCGCGCGCCCAGGCCGAGGACTATGTCGATGGCTTCGGTCTGACCCTGCACGAACTCGACCTGATCAGGGCGCTTCCGTCATCGTCGCGCGCCTTCCTGGTCAAGCACGGCAATCACAGTGTCGTGGCCAGGCTCGATCTGTCGACCATGCCCGACGTCCTGACCGTCCTTTCGGGGCGCGAATCGACTGTCCGCCAGCTCGACGAACTGCGCGCGCAACTGGGTGACGAACCTCACGCCTGGTGGGAAGCCCTCACCGGCACGCCCTATCCAGACACCGCAACGCGCCGGCCCAAACTCCGCAAGGGGGCCGAATGATGCTGCAAGCGGCGGCCTGTCCCCAGATCACCCTAGTCGGTGAAGTCAGCGTCTCGCAGTCGCTGGCGACGATGGACTGCCGCATCATCCAGGCGGTCGAGGTCGGCTACAACCGTTTGTTCGGCGCCGGCGGCGCCTTTAGCTATGTCCTGTTCGTCCTGCTGACCATCTATGTCGCCATCCTGGGCTATGGCTTCATGACTGGCCGCACGCAGCTGACCGTGCCCATGCTGTCGCCGCGCATCATCACCATGGTGCTGGTCCTGACCTTTGTTACCGCCTGGCCGGCCTATCACGCCATCTTCTATGGCCTGCTGATGAACGGTCCCGATGAGGTCGCCGCCGCACTGCTTGGGCAAAAGGGCAGCGCGGTGATGAACTTTGCCCAGGCGCTCGATGGCCTTTTCGTGCGCTTCGCCGAGATCGCGCAAAGCCTGGACGGCAATACATCGACAGTCGTGACCATCCCGGGCCAGCCCAATCCGACCGCGGCCAACATGCTCGCGCCCAAGCCCATGCCGGTGACCTTGTTCTGGCTGTCGGGTCTGTTCCTATTGTGCTCGACACTGGGCGTGCTCATCCTGACGCGCATGGTGTTGTACCTGCTGCTCATCCTGGGGCCGGTCTTCATCGTCTTTGGCCTGTTCCCCCAGACGCGCGGCCTGTTCAACGGCTGGATTCGCACCAGCATGATCTTCTCACTGGCGCCGCTGCTGACAGTGCTTGGGGGGACAGCGGCCCTGACCCTTTTTGTCCCGCTGATCGAAAGCATCGGCAATGATCCGCAGCGCGCCGTGCAGGCCGTGCAGCCCATGGTCATCCTGTTCATGGGCTCGCTGATCTATTGCGCCTTCCTGTTCACCCTGATGTGGGTGGCGGCCAACCTGGTCAAGGACTGGCAGGCGGCGCTGCGCGACAAGCCAGCGTCCCCAGGGCAGCAGATGACGGGCGTCGCCGGTACCCTGCAGACGATGCAATCTTCTCAGGCCCTGCAGTCACTGAACGCCAGCTCACGTGCCTCCGATGCGCTGGAACGCACCGCGCCTTTGGTGACGGCCGTGACCCGCGACCAGTCGATCGCCAGCGCCTCCGGCGCCCGCGCCCAGGTGCTGGGCCTTTACGATCCCGATACCCGCGCGCCTCAGGGCAGCGCCGACCGCTTCAGCCGCGTGCAGGGGCTTGGGCAACGCTTTCGTCCGGCCGCCGGCCCGGCGGCAGCCATGAAGACGCCCTCGCCCGCGCCGCCCGCAGATGTGAAATGACCATGAAACGCGTACTTTTCCCTGTGCTTCCCCTCTTGCTCGCGACCTCCGTGGCGGCCCAGCCCGTCACCGATTTCGACACGCGGCTGCGCGTGATCGACTACGACCCGACCGCCGTCGTCCAGATGCTGGGCTGCGCCGGTTTCCAGACGACCGTGACCCTGGCATCCAATGAACAGGTCGAAAACGTTTCGGTGGGCGACTCCGCCAACTGGCAGGTGACGGTCAACAAGCGCGGCAACCTGGTCTTCGTGAAGCCGGTGTCGCCCAAGGGCTTCACCAATATGACGGTCATTACCAATCGCCGCAGCTATAATTTCGAACTGCGCACAGCGTCGGAAAAGGCGTGCCGCAGCGGTGACGTGACCTATGAGCTGCGCTTCCGCTATGCGCCCGAGCCGTCGACGGGCACACCCCAGGCGCCCACGCGGCCGCCCGATCCCAACGCCTTCCTGCCCTCACCGGAAAAACGGAATACGGCCTATTCATTCGTCGGGGCGTCGGAGCTTGTGCCGATACGGGTATTCGACGATGGGGCGCTGACCTATTTCCGCTGGGCGCCCTCCATCCCGGCCCCGGCCGTCTATGCGCTCAATTCGGACAATACCGAAAGCCTGGTCAACTACGCGTCGCGCGGCGACTATCTGGTCGTCGAACAGGTGGCACCGGCCTATGTGCTGCGGCGCGGCAGCCTGAAGTCGACCCTTTATAATGATGCCTTCAAGGTGCAGGGCCTCGATGCCCAGTCCCCAAAGCCGCGTCAGAAGTAGGAACGAGCCATGGTCCAGACCCCTCGCAATGCGCCCTTGCCGACAGGAGCCGATCCACGTCTGAAGATGGAGCCCGATGCGCTCGAAGCCGCCTCGGTGCGCGCCCTGCCGGACGTAGCCAAACCGGCCGGCGGCGTGGACATGACGGCGATTGCCGGCATCGGTGGCGCGGTGGCCTTGGGCGTGCTGACCTTCGTCATGCTGGGCCAGCCCGCCAGCCAGCCGGAACTGCCACGGACCGTGCCGGTGCAGCCGCCGTCGCAGAATTCTACCCTGCCGCCGGTCGATCCCTCGTACAATGCCCCGCTGGAGGTACCGCCGCAGATCGTCCAGCCCATGCCGATGACCGTGCCACCGCCGCAGCCGACCCAGCCGGTGGTCAACGCCGATCCGAACGGTCCGCGCTCGCCGGCTCTGGTCATCGACAACAGCGCGCCGCAGACCGCCGCGCCGGCCCAGGCTGCGCCCGCGGCCGGGGGAGGGGGCGTCACTCTCAATTCGAACGACCAGTTCGCCGCCCGCGTCAATGGTGAGACGACACAGAAGGCCCAGAAAATGGCCGATCCCGCGAGGGTCGTGCCTATGGGCGCGGTCATTCCGGCCGTACTGGAAACCGCCATCAATTCCGATTTGCCAGGCTATACGCGCGCCATCGTGTCGCGTGACATCCGCAGCTTCGATGGCACGGCCGTCCTGATCCCGCGTGGTTCGCGCCTGATCGGCCAGTACAAGAGCGGCCTGGCGTCGGGCGAAACGCGCGCTTTCATCATCTGGACGCGGCTGATCCGGCCTGACGGCTTATCGATCCAGCTGTCGTCGCCGGCGATCGACGACCTCGGCCAGGCGGGCGCCACCGGCAGCGTCGACACCCATTTCGTTAAACGCTTCGGCGCCGCCATGCTGCTGTCCGTCGTCAATGGACTGGCCGGTGCGCTGAGCAAGAATACGTCGAATACCATCGTCATCGGTGGCGCCAACGATGCCAAGAATGTCGCTGCCGAAGCTCTGTCGAGCGACGTCAAGATTCCTCCGACCATCAAGGTTCCGCAAGGCGCGCCCATCCAGGTCTTCGCCGCGCGCGACCTGGATTTTGCACTGTAGATCGCCATGGCCACGCCCCTGGATGTCGAAAACTCAGGCGTCGTAGCACTCGACGGCGTCTACCTGCGCACCTATCTGAAGCCCTTCCTGCCGTGGCTGGAGCGCGACGACGTTACGGAAATCCTCGTCAACAAGCCGTTCGAAGTGTGGATCGAGATATCCGGCGAGCCAAACATGCGCTGCGTCGAGATGCCCGAGGTCGATGACATCCTGCTGTCGCGCCTGGCGGCACAGATTGCCCGTGTGGCGCACCAGGGCATAAATCGTGAAAATCCGCTGCTGGCCGCCAGCCTGCCGACAGGCGAGCGCGTGCAACTGGTCGGTCCGCCGGCCTCAAAGCACTGGGCCATGGCCATCCGGCGCCACCGCATGATCGACATGTCGCTTGATGACTACGATCGCGGCCCTGTCCGCAAGATCGAGCACGCCCACGGCCAGGACGAGGAGGAATATGCGCGCGCCCAGCCGATCAAGTTCCTGAAAGAGGCGGTCACGTCGCGCAAGACGATCCTGATTTCGGGCGGTACGTCTTCGGGCAAGACGACCTTTCTGAACGCCATGCTCAAGATCATTCCGGAGCACGAGCGGATCATCCTGGTCGAGGATACGGCGGAAATCGCCGATAACCACGCCAACAGCTTGCGGCTGGTCGCCGTCAAAGGGGAACTGGGCGAAGCCAAGGTGACGATCAACGACCTTTTGCAGGCGTCGTTGCGCCTGCGCCCGGACCGGATCATCGTCGGTGAAATCCGTGGCGAGGAAGCGCAGACCTTCCTGCGCGCCATCAATACGGGGCACCCGGGCTCCTTTACGACGGCGCACGCCAATACGCCGAAGGGGGCGCTGGAGCAGATCGCGCTCATGGTCATGCAGGGCGGCACGCAACTGACGCGCAGCGAAACCCTGGCCTATGCGACATCGCTGATCGATGTCGTGGTGCAACTCAACCGGGTCGGCGGCGAACGGGTGATCTCGGATATCTACCTGCCGCGGTAAAGCTTCCATGGCTGCGCGAAACCCGCAGCGGAATGAATTTTTCAAAACCGAAATAATGATACCGGCATTCTTGCCGCAATCGATCGCTATTCCACGCCGACCATCCAGTTTGCCGGGAATAGCTAAAATGACCGATCATCACGACCACCCCGAATCCCCCAGCCTGTCGCTGGACCTTGCCGTCATGGGGCGCCGTCGGGCGCTTTTGATGATGGGCGGGGCCGTGACCACAGCAGCGCTGGCATCCTGCGGGGGCGGCGGAAGCGCGTCCAGCGCAACGGTCGGCGCGTCATCCTCCTCCTCCAGCAGTTCGTCCTCAAGCAGCAGTTCTTCGTCGTCCTCGTCCTCGTCGTCGAGCAGTTCGGCCGGCACCTGTACCGAAGCGGCGGTCGAGACCAACGGACCCTATCCTGCCGACGGCACCAACACGATCGGCGGCAGCGTGGTCAATGTCCTGACCCAGAGCGGCATTGTTCGCAGTGACATCCGCACCAGCTTCGGTTCGATGTCGGGCACCGCCGCAGGTGTGCCCCTGACCTTGACCATCAATATTCAGGATGCCGATCTCGGCTGTGCGGCGCTGGCCGATTATGCCGTTTACATATGGCATTGCGACCGCGCGGGGCTGTACTCGCTCTATTCCAGCGGGGTGACCAATCAGAACTACCTACGCGGCGTCCAGGTCACAAATTCCAGCGGTCAGGTGACCTTCACGACCATCTTCCCTGCCTGTTATTCGGGCCGGATGCCGCACATCCATGTCGAAGTCTATGTCAGCCAGTCGACCGCCACCACGGCCAATAACGCTGTCAAGGTCACGCAACTGGCCTTCGACCGCGCGACCTGTCAGTCGGTCTATAGTAATGCTATCGGTTACAGCCAGAGCGTCACGAACCTGGCCGCCATCAGTTTTGCCTCCGACAACGTCTTCGGAGATGACACGGCGGCGCAACTGGCGGCGGCGACCGTCTCGCTGACCGGCGACTACACCAACGGGTTTACCGGGACAGTGTCGATAGCGGTGTAGCAGGTGTCGTAGCCGCCTTTTTCTTGATCGGCTGACAGATCACCAGCGTCACGGGCCAATTGCGCATCTGGCACTCCTGGCGCGACAGGTAGTAGTGATAGGTCAGCGGCGAATAGAAGAGGAAGCTGCCGGCAATGGCGATACTGGTCGCGCACAGTATGGTGAAGCGGTGTTTGGCGACGAAGGCTACGCGCCGCGACACGACCTTGAAGGCGAGCGCCACAAGGAAGTAGCTAAGCGCCAGGCCGATGAAGTAGTGATAGATGTACATCACACGCTGGGTGCCGAGATAGATGTGCAGGCCCCAGAACAGGATGAACATCGCGAACATGACCTCCAGCAGGTCCATGTCGGCGTTGTCGCCTTGTGAGTCTTCGGTTTTGGGACGTTTGCGCGCATGCCGGCGCAGGATCAGCCCCGCGGCGGCCACGATGCCGGCAATCCCCAGTCCCCAGTTGACCGGATTGCCGACCATCTGGACGTAGGCGGTCTTGCGGCCGTTGAAGTCCCAGCGATAGTTGATGATCTTGTTCATTAAGGGGAAGAGGATGGCCTTGGCGCCATTGGGCTCGGTCTTGGTCACGTACTGGAAGTCGTGCTTCATGTACTTGTAATAGCCGGCGGTCGCGTCCCAGATCACGCCGGGCGTCAGCGGCGCCTCGCCTTTGAGCCATGCCTGGTAGGTCTTGGGCATGACGTTCAGGTCGCGCCGGCCGGATTCGGTTTTCGGGTCCGGCATGCCGGGGTTCAGCACGACGTGCAGGGCGAAGATGGCCGCTACGATGGCGACGAATGACGCGGCGATCGTCGAGCCGCGCTGAAGGACCTTGAGCAGGGTCTCGCGCGTCCGGTCCATCCACAGCATGCGCAAGAGGCTGAAACCGCCAAGCGCCAGCATGACCAGCGAATTGACCTTGACCATGACGCTGAGGGCGCAGAACAGGCCGAATAGCCCATACATCAGCAGTGGCTGTTTCGGTTCACGGTCCCAGGTAAATAGCCAGACATAGATGGAGGCCAGGGTAAAGGTGAACTGGTACGGATCGAGGTGCGCTGCCCGGAAATGGACGATCAGGGCGTTCTCGAAAAGATAGAGCAGCGAGAAAACGAACGCGTCGAAGGCTTCGTTCGAGAGCCTGAGCATGATCAGGTAGAACAGCATGGCGCCGATGACCGAAAAGATCGCCGCAGGCAGGCGTATGCCGGTGAAATCATAGCCCTTGGCGAGGTTCCGCGTATCGATCTTCTTTTCCACGGCCAGCGGGTGCAAATCGAGTTTCTCGTTGCGGCCGACGACCGACACGCCCAGGTCCATGAACATAAAGCCGAGCGGCGGATGCGAGGCGTATTGCGCCGTGTCCTCGACATAGCGCTGGGTCGCGGTCAGGTAATAGGACTCGTCCCAGAAGGCATGGTTCGGGTTGTTCAGGTCGCGCAGGAAGTTGAAGCAGGCAAGGACCAGAACGAGCGCGCCAAGCACCCAGCGCAGGGTCTTATCGTCGCCGTTCATCGCGCGGTCGGCGAAGTCCCGGACGGTCAGGTAAATCGGATGGGAGGTAAGGGCGGCGGCGTTTGTCGGCTCGGGCGTCGGCATGCTGTCCTCGTTTTAAGCGTCGCTCTTATGCCTCATTCGCGCCGCCGTGCCTATAGGGATGATCGGCTTGTCTTTGCTGGATTTTTCACTGATAAAATTGCGACATGTGATGGATTACGAAATTGTCATGTCGCTTGCTGGAAAAGCTGCGCTAAGAAGAGGTTCGCTTACAAAATTGGGAGGGTCGCATGGTCACGGTCAAGGTCAACGGCGTAGCGCGTACGATGGATGTCCCGGACGACATGCCACTCCTGTGGGTCTTGCGCGACGAACTGGATCTGAAGGGTACAAAGTTCGGCTGTGGCATCGCCCAGTGCGGTGCCTGTACCGTCCATGTCGACGGCCAGCCCATGCGCGCCTGCATCACGCCCATCACATCGGTCGCCGATACCGAGATCACCACGCTTGAGGGCATTGTGGCGACCAAGCTGGGCCAGAAGGTGCGTGACGCGTGGCTGGACCTCGACGTCATGCAATGCGGTTACTGCCAGAGCGGCCAGATCATGTCGGCGGTGGCGCTGCTGAAAGAGACGCCCAAGCCGTCCGATGCCGAGATCGACGCGGCCATGGACGGCAATGTTTGCCGCTGCGCGACCTATACCCGCATCCGCGCCGCCATCAAGACCGCGGCCGGCCTGTCCGTAGCCGATACACGGGAGGCTTAAGCCATGGCCGATACATCTTTCCAGCCCAGCCGCCGTTTTGTCCTCATGGCCGGTGTTGCCGCCGGTGGCGGCCTGGTGCTTGGCCTGTCAACGAGCGCTGAGGCCGCCGCAAGCACGGCGATCGGCGACTACATCACTATCCATCCCGACAACACCGTCACGATCCTTGCCAAGAATCCGGAGGTTGGCCAGGGTATCAAGACCATGCTGCCCATGCTGATCGCCGAAGAACTGGATGTCGACTGGGCGCAGGTCAAGATCGAGACCGCGCCGTCCGACGAGAAGCGCTTCGGCGCACAGTTTGCCGGCGGATCGATGTCCACGCCGATGAACTGGGAGGGCATGCGCAAGGCCGGTGCGGCCGGACGCGCCATGCTTTTGGCCGCCGCCGCGGCACAGCTTAAGGTGCCTGTCGACAGCCTGACGACGTCCAAGGGGCAGGTGATCCACAAGGCGTCAGGTAAAAAACTGACCTATGGATCGCTGGCAGGGGCGGCGGCGAAGTTGCCGGCGCCGGATCTGAACACGGTCAAGCTCAAGGATGCCAAGGACTACACGATCATCGGCAAGGCCAAGGGCGGCATCGACAGCGCCAAGGTGCTGAAAGGTGAGCCGGTCTTCGGCATTGACAAGACATTGCCGGGCATGAAGTACGCCGTCTATGTCAAGGCGCCGGTCTACGGCGCCAAGCTGAAGTCGGCCAACTTCGACGCCGTCAAGGCGATGCCCGGCATTACCGATGTCTTCGCGCTCGATGGCGTGGGCGATTTCCACGGCCTGCGCCCAGGGGTCGCCATCGTTGCCAAAAGCTGGTGGTACGCCAAGGCGGCGCGTGAAGCGCTGAATCCCGTGTGGGACGATGCGCATGGCGCACCTCACGACAGCGGCGCCTACGCCGAAAAGGCCAAGGCCCTGCTGGCCGGCAAGGGAACGGTCAGCAAGAATACCGGCGATGTCGATGCGGCGTTTGCCAAGGCGGCCAAGGTCGTCGAGGCGACCTATGAGGTGCCCTTCTTGCCGCACGCGCCTATGGAACCGCAGAACTGTACGGCTCAACCGACAGCGGATGGCGGCATGGAGATCTGGGCGCCGACCCAACTGCCGAACGCGGGCAAGGGGCTGGTCGCCGGGACGATCGGCGTGCCGGCCGATAAGGTCATCGTCCACATGCTGCGCTGTGGTGGCGGCTTCGGGCGGCGGCTGGAAAACGACTATATGGCCGAAGCGGCGGCGATCGCGAAAAAGCTTAACGGGCCGGTCAAGGTGGTGTGGACACGCGAAGACGATCTCGCCTACGACTACTTCCGTCCGGGCGCCTATCAGATCGTCCGCGCCGGGCTCGACGCCAGCGGCGCCACGACCGCCTATCACACGCACGCCGTCACCTTTGGCCAGGACGGCAAGCCGGCACAGGGCGCGGCGACGGAAGGCTACGCCTTCCAGGGGCTGGCGCCGAACTATCGCCATGAGCAGGCGTTGATCGATACCATCATTCCGACCGGCTATCTGCGCGCGCCCGTGTCCAACGGCATGGCCTTCGTGCACGAGAGCTTCTGGGACGAGATTGCCTTTGCCGCCGGCAAGGATCCGATTGCGTCGCGCCTGGAAGTGCTGGAGGCCCACCTCAACGATCCACGGCCAAGCGACAATCGGGGTAACCAGTCGACCTATAATCCAGCCCGTGCCAAGGCGGTTCTGGAGCAGGTGGCGCAACGCTCCGGCTGGGGCAAGACCAAGCTGCCCAAGGGCGTCGGCATGGGCGTCGCCACTTATTTCTGCCACCTAGGGCACTTCGCCGAAGTCGCCAAGGTCAAGGTCGAGAACGACGGCAGCTGGAAGGTGCTCAAGGTCTGGGTGGTCGGCGATGTCGGCTCGACGATCATCAATCCGTCGGGCGCGCGCAACCAGGTCGAAGGCAGTGTCATCGACGGCATCGGTGAGTTGTCGCAGGCGATCACCTTTGACAAGGGCCGGGCGCGGGAGGTGAACTTCGACGCCGTGCCGATGATCCGCATGTCCCAAGCGCCGCAGATCGACGTCCATTTCCACCTGAGCGATTTTGCGCCGACCGGATTGGGTGAACCGGCCCTGCCGCCGATTCTGCCGGCCGTGACCAACGCCATCTTTGCCGCGTGTGGCGCGCGCATTCGCAGCCTGCCGCTGACGCCCGAAAAGATCCAGGCGGCGCGCAGCAAGGTCTGAGTCTTGAACGCGCCCCTGCTTGTCGACGCTCCGGTATATAAGGACTTCGTGCTCGAAGACCTGAAGCGCTGGCGCGACGGGGGGCTGAAGACGGCGCTTCTGACCCTGGTCGCGGTGGAGGGGCGGTCCCCCCGTCCGCTCGGCAGCCAGATGGCGGTGGCCGAGGACGGACGGGCAGTTGGCGCCATTACCGGCGGCTGCGCCGAGCGCGCCCTGGCACTCGATGCTGTGGCGGCCATTGCGCGTGGGGAGAACCACGCCGAACTCTACGGTGAAGGTTCGCGCTTCAAGGACATCGTCCTGCCGTGCGGTTCGGGCCTGCACGTCCATTTCGACGTCGGTTTGTCCAATGAGACGCTGGACGCTCTGTTGGCCGCGCGGCGCAACCGGCGGGTAGCTGAGTTGCGTTATGGGTTCGACACGCCCTATGTTCGAACCTATCTGCCCCAATGCCGAATTGCGATCGTGGGGCAGGGGCCGATAACTGTCGCTTTGGCACAGATGGCGGCGCTAACGGAAATCGCGGTGGACATCTTCACGCCGGACAGGGCTGTCTTGCGTGGCATGCCGGCAACCCTGATGAGCGGTCCTGAGGATTTCGACGCCAGCGTGCTCGACGAGTGGACGGCCCTGGCCATGACTTTCCACGATCACAGCTACGAGGCTGAGGTCCTGCAAAAGGCGCTCGACAGCGGCGCCTTCTTTATCGGTGCCCTGGGGAGCCGGCCCGTCCACGAACGGCGGCTCGAAACCTTAGAAGGCATGGGCGTGACCGGTGAGCAACTGGCGCGCATTCATGGCCCGATCGGCCTCGATATCGGCGCCCGCACGCCACCAGAAATCGCGGTTGCCATCCTGGCCCAGGTCGTATCGGCGTGGCGGCGAACGGTCGCGGCGTGAGAATCTCCTCTGTCGTTCTGGCTGCCGGCAGTGCACGCCGTTTTGGCGGCGATAAGCTCAAGGCGGACCTGGATGGAAAACTCGTGTTCCAACATGTGTTAGATGCCCTGTCCGGCTTTGATTTTCATGAGATTTTGGCCATCGTTCGCCCGCATTATCATCTCGATGCACCGGGTGTCCGTGTCGTCGAAAACCCGCAAGCCGAGATCGGCATGGGACGGTCTCTGGCGCTGGGCATCGCCAAACTGGCGCCCACCGATGCCGCGTTTGTCGTCCTGGCTGACATGCCCTTTCTGCCCGAAGGGATTTTCCAGAAGGTGGCGCAGGCGCTTCCCGGCCATGACATCGCCGCGCCGCGCCATAACGGTCAGACCGGTCATCCGGTATTGTTTTCTTCCGCTTGTTTCGCCGACCTGAAGGCGCTCGATGGCGATCGCGGCGGCCGTGCGCTCATCGAATCAGGTCGGTACCGTGTTGGCCTGGTCGACTGCGATTCGAACGGCGTGCTGCGTGACATCGACAGGCCCGACGATCTGCGCTCTTGACCTTGCCAACATCAGGCGCCCAGCCTATGCTGATTGGGAAACCGGTGTCATTGAGTGCCGGGACGATACCAGGGACCAAGACTATGAACTACAACCGCCGCCAGCTTCTGGGCAGCGCCGCCTTCGCCGCCACCGCGTTCGCCATGCCGGCTCTTGCCGCCTCCCGGAAGGCCGTCAGCCGCAAGGACATCGAGCGCGCAATGAAGGCAGCGACGCGCTACATGGTCGAGGAGGTCTCGACCAATGGCGGTTATGTCTGGTCCTACCTGCCGGACAAGTCGCGGCGCTGGGGCGAACTCGAAGCCTATCCCAGCATGATCTGGGTGCAGCCGCCAGGAACACCGACCATGGGCCACGTCTTTCTGGACGCCTATCACGCCACCGGCGACGAATATTATTACCAGGCGGCTGAAAAGGTCGCCGATGCCCTGATCTGGGGCCAACTGCCGACCGGCGGCTGGAATTACTTTATTGACTTCGATAGCGAGGCCTCGACGCGCCAGTGGTACGACACGATCGGCAAGAATGCCTGGCGCATGGAGGAGTTCCAGCACTATTGGGGCAATGCCACCTTCGATGACCTTGGCACGTCGGAAGCCGCCCAGCTCCTGCTGCGCATCTATATCGAAAAGCGCGATCCGAAATACCGCCCGGCGCTCGACAAGGTCATCGCATTCATCCTGGAAAGCCAGTACCCGATTGGCGGTTGGCCCCAGCGCTATCCGCTGAAATATGAGTTCTCGCACCACGGCAATCCCGACTACACCTCCTATATCGCCTTCAACGATGACGTGACCGCCGAGAACGTTAAGTTCCTGATCATGTGCTACCAGGCGCTGGGCGAGACGCGCGTGCTCGACGCCATTACGCGCGGCATGTCGGTCTACATCGTCGCCCAGCAGGGCGCGCCGCAGCCGGGCTGGGCCCTGCAATATACTCCCGATATGAAGCCGGCCGGCGCCCGAACCTATGAGCCCAACGCCTTGGCCACCCACACGACCTATGAAAGCGTCAAGCAACTGATGTATTTCTACCGGCTAACCGGCGACAGCAAGTATCTCAACGGCATACCGGCCGCGCTCGACTGGCTCGACAGCGTGCGCCTGCCCGACGCCGGCGGCAAGCCCAACCGCCATCCGACCTTTATCGAACTGGGCACCAACAAGGCGATCTATGTCCACCGCCGCGGCTCCAATGTCGTCAACGGCGAATACTATTGGGACTATGAGCCGACCCGGACGCTGGGCCACTACAGCGGCTTCCGCTACCTCGATGTCGGCAAGCTCCGCAAGGCGTACGAGGCGCTCAGGGCCACGCCGCCCGCCGAGGTCAGCAAGGATTCGCCGCTGAAGGTCAAGGTACCGCTGCCGCGCTATTTCACCTTGGCGTCGGACACTTCGGACCTGAATATGGGCGCGGCCCAGACCGACGCCGGTAAGCTGGTGGCGTCGCTGAACAGGGAAGGCTATTGGCCAACCGATCTGACCGCGACCAGCAACCCGTATATCGGCGACGGCTCAGCGGTCCCGGCCGCCGGTGACTTCGCCACCACCCGCGTCGGCGATGCGACGGATACCTCGCCCTATGTGACCGACAAGGCGTTCGCCGGCATTTCGACGGGGACCTATATTGAAAACATGCAGACCCTCATCGGTGTTTTGAGGGCGGGGGAGTAGTTAACCTCAGGGTGCGTACGTACCTTTGCGCGGGTAATAAAACATTTGTGATTTCACGCCAGAGTAGCGGCCATCTAGGGTCGCGGCCTGCCTGCGCCGTCTCATGCGCAGACTACGGCGGGAGGCGGCAGGAATTGAGCCGGTAAGCAGATGAGCGCCATCATGACCGGACGCACGGAGTATGCGCCGGCGGCTTCCGAAACGCCGCCGAAAATTCTTATTGTCGATGACCGCCCGGAAAACCTGATGGCGACCTCGGCCCTATTGCGGCCCCTGGGCGCGGTCATCCTGACCGCGGAGTCGGGTAGTGATGCCCTGATGCTGGTGCTCAAACACAGCTTCGCCATCGTTCTGCTCGATGTCCAGATGCCGGTCATGGATGGCTTTGAGACCGCGCGGCTGATGAAGACGCGGCCCGATATGGAAAATGTGCCGATCATCTTCGTCACCGCCATCAGCAAGGAAGATCATTTCGCCACGCGCGCCGCCGAAATTGGCGCCGTCGACTACATCTTCAAGCCGATCAATCCGGATATCCTGAAGAGCAAGGTCAAGGTCTATCTCGATCTCTACCGTCAGCGCGAGCAGATCCTGAAGCTCAATGCGACGCTGCGCCAGTCGAACGAGGAACTGGAACGCTTCGCCTATGTCTGTTCCCATGACATGCAGGAACCCGTCCGCATGATGAACACCTATGCCGGCTTCCTGGAGCAGGACGCGGCGGCGGTTCTCGACGAGAATAGCCACAGGTATGTCACCTATATTCGCGACAATGCTGTGCGCATGCAGAAGATGATTCGCGACATCCTGACCTTTTCGCGCGTCGGCCGTGAAGAGGTCAGGACTGAAAAGGTCGATTGCAACCAGGTGCTGGCAGAGACCTTGCGTGAATTCGAAGACGTCATCGCGCTAAAGCGGGCGGTCATCAACGCCGGTCCCTTGCCGATGCTGCAGACCAGTCCGACGCTGGTCCGCATTCTGTTCCAGAACCTGATCGGCAATGCCCTGAAATTCCAGAAGGGCGCCGCGCCGCCGGAGATCAGCATCTCAGCTCAGGCCAGCGGCAACATGTGGCGTTTCGAGGTGAAGGATAACGGCATCGGCATCGATTCCGCTTTCTCCGACAAGGTCTTCACCATTTTCCAACGCCTGCACCGTGTCGAGGAATATCCTGGCACCGGGATCGGCCTGTCGACCTGCAAGAAGTTCCTGCGCCTGGTGGGCGGTGACATCACCTTCACCTCCCAGCCTGGCGAAGGCACGACCTTCGTCTTTACGTTGCCGGCGAGATAAAGCTGCTTGCGGCGATAATTTTCAACTCGACAGGACGGACACGCGACGTATGGTGCAGCCAGGTGATCTGAACCAAGTAAAAAACTGTATTGGTTCGACGATACGACCGTTCTGACATAATCACGCGATACGCATCGCACGGGCTTTTGAAACGGAAACGATACCGGCAAGATGTACACCGATCTCGAAATTCTTCTGGTCGAGGACAATGAAGGCGACGTCGAGATGACGCGGCGGGCGCTTCGCACCGCCAAGCCGCAATGCCGGTTGACCGTGGCCAATAATGGCGATCAGGCGATCAAGCTGTTGCACGATGTGTCGGTACAACCGCCGCACCTCATCCTGCTCGACATCAATATGCCGCGCATGGATGGCAAGGCCTTCCTTAGCGCGATCAAGCAGGACGATGCCTTCCGCGCCATTCCGGTGGTGATGTTCACCAGCTCGGAATCGCCCAACGACATTCGCGAATGCTACGAACGCTATGCCAGCGGCTATGTCGTCAAGCCGTTCGACGGCGTCCAGTACGCGAATACGGTGCGCGAGGTCGTGCATTTCTGGGGCGAAGTCAGCCAGTTGCCGTCCTGACGACCATGGGTGACCTGCCGCTCAAGGCGTTCCTGCATTTTCGCAAAGGCAGCGATTCCCAGGTCGGTGAGGGGCGTATACGACTGTTGCGGCTGATTGGCGAATTGGGGTCGATCTCTGCGGCGGCGAAGGCGGCGGGCTTGAGTTACAAGGGCGCGTGGGATGCCGTGCAGGCGCTTAACAACCTGTCGGTGCGCCCGTTGATCGTCGCCCAGACCGGCGGTCGTTCCGGCGGGACCGCGACCGTAACCGATGCAGGCAAGGCGCTGATCGAGGCCTATGACGCGCTTGAAGACGCCTTGGGTGCCCAGATGGAAAAGATCGACGCCGTGTTGAATGCGGGGGCGGATATCACGGGCCTGTTGCGGAGCCTGAGCATGAAGACGACGGCGCGTAACGCCTGGAGCGGAACCATTACCCATGTGACTGACGGCGCGGTCAATGCCAGCGTCGCTGTCAAAGTCGCCGAGGGCATCGAACTCACCGCCATTGTCACGCGCGAAAGTGTCGAGGAACTGGACCTTGAAGTCGGCCGTACGGTCACTGCCCTGGTCAAGTCGAGCTTCGTCATTCTGGCGGCCGGACACGAACCGCTGCCGATCTCGGCGCGCAACCGTATCCCTGGTGTCGTCAGCGCCGTGGTGCCGGGCGCGGTCAATGACGAGGTGACGCTGGATATCGGTGGCGGCAAGACGGTAACAGCCGTCGTCACGCACGAGTCGGCCGAGGCGCTTGAGTTCGCGCCCGGCCAGAAGGCTCAGGCCCTGATCAAGGCGTCGCACATCATCCTGGCTGTGGATTAATCCCTGAGCGGAGCGCCGCCAAGGCCAGCCGCTCGATTTCGGTCTGGCTCAGGCCTTCGAGGTTGGACACCAGCATAGCCTCTGCAACGATCTTTCCGCCGTTCATTCCGAGCATGCGGTCGGCCAGCGCCATTGCTTCGGCCGGATCGTGGGTGACATAGAGGATCGGCAGCTTCTGGCCCAGCTGTTTGATCAGGGGCAGGATGCCGTCGCGGGCAGGACGGTCAAGGCTGGAGAGCGGTTCGTCCATCAGCAGCAGCTTCGGCGCGGCCATCAGCGCCCGGGCGACCGCGACGCGCTGGCGCTCGCCGCCGGACAAATCATGGATGGCACGGTCGAGCAGGTGAGCGACGGCGAGATCGGCGACGATGCCGTCGAAGTCCAACGCGCCTGACGCCCTTCGGCGGGCATAATCAAGATTGCCCCGTACATTAAGATGCGGGAACAGGGACGCTTCCTGAAAGACATAGCCGATGCGGCGCTTGTGCGGCGGCATGAAAGTTTTACCGTCCTGCCAGGCCTCATTGGCGATACTGACATGACCTGTCATCCGCTCAAGCCCGGCGATCGCGCGCAACAGGCTGGTTTTTCCCGACCCGGACGGGCCGCGTATAACGGTGATGCCTTCGGCAGGGACCTTGAAAGCGGCGTCGAGGTGAAAGGCGCCGTGCGGGCCAGACAGGCTGACTTCGATCACTGGACGACCTTTCCGCCTACGCGGCGATCAATAACAAGAAGGCTCAGTAAGATCAAAAAGGCGAAGACAAGTAGTGCGGCGGCAAGACGATGCGCGGATGTGTAGTCGAGTTGCTCGACCAGTTCGTAAATGCGAACGGACACAACCTGGGTTTTGCCGGGAATCGAGCCTCCAATCATCAGGACGACGCCGAATTCGCCGATTGTGTGCGCGAAGACGAGGAGGCCCGCTGTCAAAAAGCCTTTGCGCGTCAGGGGGAGTATCACAGTAAAGAAGCGGTCGAGGGGCGGAGCGCCCAATGTCGCGGCGACTTCTACCGGACGCGCGCCCATAGCTTCAAAAGCGCTGCGAAGCGGCTGAACGGCGAACGGCAGGTTGTAGACGATGGACCCGAGGACAAGTCCTGTAAAGCTGAAGGCCAGGGTCTCAATGCCAAACGGTCGCAACACCGTGAGAAGCGGGCTTTGAGGGCCCATCGCGACCAGCAAATAGAAGCCGAGGACCGTCGGCGGCAGGACGATGGGCAGGGCGACGATCGCCGTGACCACGTCCTTGACGAGCGAGCGATTGCGCGACAGCCACCAGGCCAGGGGGGTGGCGATCACGAGTAGCGACAAAGAGGTCGCGGCAGCCAGTTGCAGCGTCAGCCACACCGCCTTGTCGAGCAGAATCGACCAGTCGTTCATCTTGCTTCGTAACCATAGGATCGTATGATGCCGATGGCCTGAGAGGACCTCAGGAATTCGATATAGGCGCGCGCGGCGATATCATTCGCACCCGCTTTCAGGAGTATGGCCTGCTGGTCGATGGGGGTGTAATAGTCTTTGGGCACAAGCCAGTAAGACCCCTTGGCCGCTTTCTTGATTTGCGACAGGGCAACAAAGCCCAGTTCGGCCGCGCCGGTATCGACGAAAGCATAGGCCTTGGCGATCGATGTACCTTTGACGATCCTGGGCGTCAGACTGTCGCTAACGCCCAACTTCCTCATCGTTTCGATGGCGGCGACACCGTATGGAGCGGAGGCAGGATCGGCGATGGCAATATGATTGAATTTCCCAGTGCGTAGCACTGCGCCCCTGCTGTCGACGAAGCCAGGATTGGCGCTCCACAGGACCAGAGCGCCGTAGGCATAGACAAAGCGCGTGCCAGCGACGCCGAAACCTTCAGTCTCAAGCCGCGTGGGACGTTCGGCGTCAGCGGACAGGAAGACTTCGAAAGGCGCGCCTTGCTGGATTTGCGCATAGACCGCAGCCGATGACGCGAAGCTCATCGTCACTTTGTGCCCCGTCTTTTTTTCGAACGCTGCGGCAATGTCCTTGGCCGGTCCGGTGAAGTTGGCGGCCACGGCGACGGTCACCTCGCCCGCCTTCGCTGGAAGGGCAATAAAGGTCAACAGCAGGGCCGCGGCAAGGGCGCGCAACATGGGCAGGCTCCGTTATGTACTTTATCTACATAACGGTTGCAGGCCTGTCTATGCCCCGGGCGTATTGATATTGACGAAGGCGCTGTCGTCGCCGGCTTCAAGTTTGACGACACGGCGGCTGCTCAGGAAGCGCATGACGGCCAGCCCGCCTTCGGCAGAGCGCAGGGCGTCTTCGAGATCAGGCAGGATAGCGACGCTCCATCTTGCACAGAGCGGATAGTCGCGCGCGCCGGAAAAATGCACAACCTCCGCATCCTCGAGCGGCACGGCCATGAGACGTGACACGAGGTTTTCCGGCAAGCGCGGCATGTCGCATGGCGCGGTCATTACGTGTGTATCGCCGCGCGTCCCTGCCCATTTCAAAGCCGTTCGAATGCCACTCAAGGGGCCGAGATCGGCAAGGGCCGGCTCGTCGTAGAGCAGCGGCAGGCCGAAGACGCTTAAACCCGGCTCCGCGGCGTTGATCGCCATATCGCGCACCTGCGGCTCCAGGCGCGCGATCACGGCGCCGATCAGCGTGCCGCCGTCGTACGGTTGCATGGGCTTGTTGCCGCCCATGCGCCGGCCTTGGCCACCAGCAAGGATGACGAGCGGAGGAGTAGCGTTCATCCCGCCAGATTAGGCCTTGGTTGCTGACTCGGCAAGCTTGAGCGTACGGGCTTCGAACACCGCCATGTCGCTGCCGCGCGTGACGAAGCGAATCCGCACCTTGCCGGAAGCTATGGCGGGCAAGGTGTACTCGACGGTGCGGAACTTGGGTTCCGGCGTAAAGGCCAGCTTCTCGTTCAGCAATTTCGTCCCGTTGACCTCGATGTCGAAGTTCTTGTAGACGTCCTGGCCCCAATAGGTGACCTGAAGCACGCTCCCCTTCGGCTCGACGGCCATGTCGAACGCGAAGGACTTGCCGCTGGTCCACATGATCCAGCGTCCGGCGCGGCCGGCACGTGAGGTCACTTCGCCGATGTCGGTTTCGAAGCCGTGGTCGCGTTCGGGCTGCATTTCGCCAAGGCGCATGACGTCGATCGTTCGCGCCTGCAAGGCTGTGCGTTCCTGCTCGGCCTTGAGGTAGGCGGCTTCCTCGATCTTCCATTGCTCGGGCGTAAAGCGCGGGAAATAGACGGCCGAGCGGCGGTGGTACTGGGCATAGAAGGGCTTGAGGGCGACTGGCTGGGGCTGGGCCGCGACGACGAGGTCGGCATTGACCAGGCTTAAGGGATTGTCGCTGACCAGGACAGGCGCACGCGGCTGATCCGCCGTTCGCGCTGGCCCGAGATCGGCGGCCATGACCATCGGGCCCTTGATATAGGAGACGATGCCAGGCGCGTCCGGAAGGGCCTCGATCTTGACGCTTTGCGGCAGGGTCAGGGTAATGGTGTCGCCGGACTTCCACTTGCGGCGCAGGCGGGCATAGCCGTCGCGCGGCAAAATCGTCTCGGCCTTGCCGTTGATCGAGAGTTTCGGCGCATCGCACCAGGCGGGCAGGCGGAGCGCGATTTCGAAGACCTTGGCGGATTGCGGTGTGACCCGAATGGTCACCGTCTCATCATGCGGGAACCGGGTTTCCAACGCCAGCTTTGTCTTCTGTTCCGTCCAGTTGACTTCGGACGGAATGAACAGGTTGACGAAGGCCGTGTCGCCTGACCGCCACCACACGCTGTCGCCGTGCTTGGCGTGGCTTTCGATGCCCGATCCGACGCAGCACCAGAAGCTGTTTTCGGGCGTGGAGTAGACGCGCTCTGACCCCGAATAGAGCGGCATGAAGTAGACGAACATGCCCGTTTCCGGGTCCTGGTGCGCCATGATGTGGTTGAGGTGGGCGCGTTCGTAATAGTCGAACCACTTGGCGTCCGGCTGCCAGCCATAGAGATGGCGGGTCAGCTTCAGCATGTTGTAGGTGTTGCACGCTTCGCAGGTCTTGTCAGTGATGCGCTGGCTGAGCGTATCGGGTGCACCGAAATGCTCGCCTTCGGAATTACCGCCGATGACGTAGGCGTGGTGATGGACGACGCGGTCCCAGAAGAAGGCCGCCGTATCGCGATAGCCGGTCTCGCCGGTCACTTCGTACAACCGCGCTAGGCCGATCAGCTTCGGGATCTGGGTGTTGGCGTGCTTGCCCTGCAGTTCATCGCGACGCTCCGCAAGGGGCGTCAGGATAGCCTTGTGATAGATGCGCTGAGACAGGTCGAGGAAGCGCTTTTCCCCGGTACGGGCATAGGTCTCGGCCAGGGATTCGTTGAGGCCGCCATGTTCCGCCGCCAGAACCTGCTGCATCTGCGCGTCGTCGAGCGGTCCCAGCACGCCGACCAGGTAGTCGGACATCCTGACCGCGACGTCCAGAGCCTGGGCGTTGTTGCAGTAGCGGTGGGCGTCGAGCAGGCCGGCATGGACCTTGTGCCAGGTATAGATGGGCACCCAGCCACCATTGAGGTCGAAGCCGTTGGAAGTGAGCTTTTTGGCGCGGATCTCCTCATAGATGATCTTACCGTCGACCACCTTGCCGCCGCGCTCGACCGTCGTGCCGCCGATATAGCCGTCGCCATGCTTGGCCTGTATGGCGGCCATTTCGGCAACCGTGTGATCGACGCGCGCCTTGAAGTCCGGATCGCGCGTCTGGCCATAGGCCAGCGAACAGGCGGTCAGGTAATGACCGAGCGTATGTCCGGCAATGCCCATACTCTCCCAGCCGCCATAGACCTCGCCCTTGGGGGGGAGGCCCGCGCTGACATAGAAATTGTGCAGCAGGCGCTCAGGGCTAAGCGACTTTAGATATTTGCCATTGGTGTTGACTGCCGTCTGCCAGATCGACGGCGTCAGCGTGACGGCTTCGAGCGGGAATGGCTCGACTTTAGCCCCCGCAGACGCGGCCTGAACATTAATGGCAGGCAGGAGCGACAAGGCCGCTCCACTCATGAGAAACTGGCGCTTGTCGATCCGGAACATAGTCTAGCCCTTACAGTTCGCGAACGGCGACGGTTTCCTTGGCGTCCGTCTTGAGTTCGTTCCTGAGGCCATACTTGAAACCGCCGGCGGTGATTTCGAAGACATCGCCGTCCTGGGTCTTGATCCCGTCGGCGAAGGAGGCCGTGGCGGTGCCGAAGCAGTGGACGTGGACATCGCCGGGCTGACGGAACAGGGCGTACTTGAAGTGGTGGTGCTCGAGATTGGCGAGGGTGTGGGACATGTTGTCCTCGCCCGAGATGAACGGCTTCTCCCAGATGACGTCATTGCCGCGCCAGATGCGCGCCGTGCCTTCGACGTGACGCGGCAGTTCGCCGGTCAGGATCTCGGCGCCGATCGAGGCGGGGCGCAGCTTGGAGTGGGCCAGCCACAGATAATTGTGCTTCTCGGTGACGTGGTCGGAGAACTCGTTGGCGATGGCGTAGCCTATGCGATAGGGCATGTTGTCGTCACCGATGACGTAGATGCCGGCCATTTCGGGTTCCTCACCGCCGTCCTGGGCGAAGGAAGGGGAGGTGAGGGCCTTGCCCGGACCGACCAGGGTGTGGCCGTTGCCCTTGTAGAACCATTCCGGCTGGGCGCCGACTTCACCGGGCTTGGGCTTGCCGTCCTTCACGCCCATCAGGAACATGCGCATGGAGTCGGTGGTCTCGGCTGCGGCCTTTTCGTGCATGCGCTGGCGGCCTTCGGCCGAGCCCAGGTGGGTCAGGCCAGTGCCGGTGACGTGCAGGTGGGCGGGATCCGGATGGTCGATTGGCGCAAGGACGCGGCCTTCGGAAAGCGCCACATCGACATCGACGGTTTCGCCCAGGCCTTGCGTTGCAACCTGGTCGGCGATTGAGCAGCCAGCCTTAATGGCAGCCTTTGCCAACTCATAGGTCGAGCTAACGCCTTCGATCACGCGCGCGCCGTTTGCATCCGCCGCGAGAACCTGACGGACTCCGTCCGAACTGACAACCTGAATGAGACGGTAAGACATAGACGTTTCCTGTATGAGGGCTTTGATGGCCGGTGTAAGGGGCGCGTCTCGAAATGTCAATTGTCTGAGGAATAGGGAATGGAGCGATTTAACCTATTTCGACGCCACTCAAGACGTCGACCAAAGCACATCCAGCGGCGTCAAAGATCGCAGCTTAGCGCGAAGCCGCTTCATACTTTTTCGCGCATCGATCGGCCATCATTGGCAGGAGATTGCCGAGGCGGGCATAGCGGAAGGCCGGGCCGACGGCCATCAGCACGGGGCCGTCCCAGGCTTGCGCTGTCACCAACGCCGACAGTTCGCGCAATGTGCCGCTGACGGCGCGTGCCGTTGAGCGGCCGGCGTTTTCGACCGCCAGGACCGGCGTGGTCAGCGACCGGCCGGCCTTGAGCAGGGCGGCTTCAATATGGGCGGCGTTGTGCGACGACATGTAAAACACGAGGCTGGCTTCCGGATCGGCGACCAGGCCATCGCGTAAGTCCACGCCGCCATCCTTGGTGCGGCCGGTCAGGAAGGTTACCGAACGCGCTTCGCCGCGGTGGGTTAACGGGAAATCGAACTGGGCCGCCGCGGCGCTGGCGGCGGTGACGCCGGCCAGGGTCTTGTGCGGGATGCCGTGCTGATCGAGATACTGACGCTCTTCTTCGACGCGGCCGAAGACTGAGGGATCGCCGCCTTTCAGGCGCACCACATGCAGGCCGCGACGGGCCAGCCGGACCATGAGCGCGTTGGTCTTGTCCTGGGGAACACTGAGCCGGTCGCCGCGCTTGCCGACGCAGATCTTGACGCACTTTTGCGGGGCGAGGGCGAGAATGTCTTCGCTGACCAGGGCGTCGTACAAAAGCGCCTGGGCCCCCTCCAACGCCTTCAAAGCGCCGAGCGTCAGAAGATCCACATCGCCGGGACCGGCACCAACAAGGCTCACAAAACCGTTACGCTGCATTGGCCTTCTCCTGTGCAGTGAGACGCGCGATCATTCGGGTGATTTCGGGACGGCACGATCCGCATTGCGTGCCGGCGCTGGTGCAGGCGCCGACGGCGTCGGCCGTGTGGCAACCATCGTGGATAGCGGCTTCGATCGTCTTGACGCCGACGGCGCGGCAGGCGCAGACCAATGGCCCCTGATCCTCGACGCCCGGCAGGCGCCCAAGCAGGACCGCCGCGCGATCGGCGGCCTCCAGGCTTTCGTCGCCGAAGCGTTCGGCCAGCCAGTCGCGGCCGGGCAGGGCCTTGGCGATGGGGGCGATAAAGGCGACGGACTTCAGCCGGCCATTTTCGATGTGAACGCGACGGGTGACGCCGCTCGCCGGATCGTCGAGCGTCAGCAGGCCGTCTGAGCGCATCAGGGTGTCGAAGCCGATGGCGCGGTCGCGGCCGGCGATCTCATAGACTTCGCAGTGGGCATAGGGCGTGCGGCGCCAGATGACGTCGCGGCTGAATTTCAGTTCGTCGTCGGTATGGATGATAAAGCCGTGCCAGTTTTCGCCATAAGGCTTGATGGCGGCCGGCGTGTGCTTGAACTCCGGCTGACCCGACATCGGATCGACCGCCGGATTGATCAACGGATTGCTGCGGCCGAACGGCGCGAATGAGCGCGTCCAGTGCATCGGCACGGCGATCGAGCCCGGGCGGACATCGTCGGTGATCTTGGCGCGGAAAACAGCGTCGCCGTGGAAGGTGACGACCTGGCACAGGCGCTTGTCGGTGATGTAGAACTTTTCGGCGTCCTGAGGGTGGATTTCGACGAACGGCTCCGGAATGTGGCGGTTCAACTCCGGCGCCAGGGCCGTGCGGGTCATGGTGTGCCACTGGTCGCGAACGCGCGCGGAATTGAGCGACAACGGGAATTCCGGTGTCGTGGCATTGGCGGGGCCCAGGGCCTTGACGGGCTTGAGGCGGGCGCGGCCCGAGGGCGTATTGAACCGGCCGTCGCCGAACAGGCGCGAGGCGGGCTGGCCGCCGGCGGGGTAGGGCCAGCGTACAGGCGACATGGCGTCGTATTCCATCTTCGACTTGCCGGCCAACCCGCCGATGTCGAGGAAACGCGTGCCGTTGTTTTCAAACGCCGTCATCGCCGCATATTCGGAGAAGACCTCGCTTGAGTCACGCCAGCCAAAGCCCTCATAGCCCATGCGTTGCGCGACTTCGGCGATGATCGCCCAGTCGGCGCGGACCTCGCCCGGAAGGGCCGAAATGCGGCGCTGGCGCGAGATGACGCGTTCGGAATTGGTGACCGTGCCATCCTTTTCGCCCCAGGCGGCGGCGGGCAACTGGACGTGCGCCATGGCCATGGTGTCGGTACGCTCGATGACATCGGAAACGACGACCAGTTCGCAGCGGCGCAGGGCTTCCTCGATGAAGTCGGCGTCGGGCATCGAAATCATCGGATTGGTCGCCATGACCCAGACGGCCTTGACGGCGCCGGAATGGATGGCCTTGAACATGTCAACGGCCTTGAGGCCAGGCTTTGGCGCGACGGTTGGGCTGTTCCAGAAGCGCTGGACGCGGTCGCGCGATGCGTCGTCGAAATCCATGTGCGCGGCCAGCATGTTGGCAAGGCCGCCGACCTCGCGGCCGCCCATGGCGTTGGGCTGGCCGGTAATCGAAAACGGCGCCGCGCCCGGCTTGCCGATCTTGCCCGACAGCAGGTGGGCATTGATCAGGCTCAGCCCCTTGGCCACACCTTGGGCCGACTGGTTCGAGCCCTGGCTGAACAGGCTGACTGTCTTTGGCGTGTGCATGAAGGCATCGTAGAAGTGCTTCAGGTCCACGACAGATACGCCGCAGTCGGCGGCGATGGCTTCCAGGCTCTGGTCGTCCTCGAACAGGCTGAGCGAAAGGGACGTATAGCCCTCCGTGTGGTTGGCGATGAAGTCACGGTCTAGCGCGTCGTGGGTGATCAGGTAGGCGCACAGGCCGTTCCACAGACGGACGTCGGTCTGTGGCTTGATCATCAGGTGCAGGTCGCACGACTTGGCGGTATCAGTGCGCTTGGGGTCGATGCAGATGCGGCGCTGGCTGGTGTTCTGCTCGATACGGCGGAATAAGACCGGATGGGTCCAGGCAGCGTTGTGGCCGGTAAAGACCAGCAGTTCGGCCTCTTCGACGTCCTCGTAGATGGCCGGGACCAGGTCGGCGCCGAAGGCTTGCTTATGCGCGACGACGGCCGACGACATGCACAGGCGCGAATTGGTGTCGACATTGGCCGTGCCGATATAGCCCTTCGCCAATTTGTTGACGGCGTAATAGTCCTCGGTCAGCAACTGGCCGGAGACATAGAAGGCGACGGCGTCGGGGCCGTGTTCGTCGACAATGGCGCGGAACTTGCCGGCGACGGTGGATAACGCGTCGTCCCACGAGGCGACTTCCATCTCGCCCGCGCCGTTGCGGATCTTCGGTTGGAGGAGGCGGCCGTTCAGCCCGAATGTGTTGCCGAGCGCTGTGCCCTTGGAGCACAGGCGGCCCTGGTTGGCCGGATGCAGGCTGTCGCCGGTTACGGCCAGCGCGCGATTATCGCCGAGGGCCGCCGACACGCCGCAGCCGACCCCACAGTAGGGGCAGGTGGTCTTGACGGTATGGGGTTCGGCATCACGCGGCATGTAAAAAAGTTCCGATAACTTCCCTCTCCCTGCTTGCGGGGAGAGGGTGGCTTAGCTTGCTAAGCCGGGTGAGGGGCTACGGTCGGGGGGGGGGGGGGGGGGGGGGGGGGGGGGGGGGGGGGCCGGCCGGCGCGGCCGGGCGGGGGCGGGGGGGGGGCTGTTGGGGTGTTTTGTTTGGATTGGGGGGGGGGGGCCCCACGGTCGGTTGCCCCTCATCCGGCCTGTCGGCCACCTTCTCCCCGTAAACGGGGAGAAGGGATAATCAGCTCAATCCCAGAAGGATGCGGCCGTCTTCGATCATCAGCGGCACGACCGGCGTGCAGCCCTTGCCGGCGTCGGCGCCCAGGGCCTGGCCGGTCTCAAGCGAGATCGACCAGTTATGCAGGGGGCAGGCGACGGCCTTGCCGTGGACGATGCCTTCCGACAGCGGCCCGTTCTTGTGCGGGCAGCGGTCGAAGATGGCGAAATATTCGCCCGAGACGGTGTGGAAGACCGCGACGGCGCCGAGATCGGTTTCGACACGACGTGCACCCTGATGGGGCACATCGGCGGCCGCACCGACATCGGTCCAGTGGATGCTTACTGAGGCGTTCATTCCGCCGGCTCCTGAGCTTCGGATTGGAGGTGTGCTTGTGAGACGCCCTGGCGCAGGTCGGCCAGCGGCGAGAAGACCTTGGCGGGCGCGGATTGCGGCGCGTGTTCGGCCCACGGATCGACCTGGTAGACCTCCTGGCTTTCCTTGAAGCGGGCGACGAGGGCGGCGCGGTCCGCCGGATCGGCCAGGCCGTCCTTGACGAACTGCAGGCCGACGCGTTCGATCCACGGGGCGGTGCGTTCCAGGTACCAGGCGTCTTCACGGTAGAGCTGGACAAAGGCCATCGACCATTCCAGCGCCTCTTCCTCGGTCGCGACCTTGGTGAGCAGGTCGGTGACGCGGACGTGGATGCCGGCATTGCCACCGACGTGCAGCTCATAGCCGCTGTCGACGCAGACGACGCCAAAGTCCTTGATGGTGGCTTCCGCGCAGTTGCGCGGGCAGCCCGAGGCGGCCATCTTGAACTTGTGCGGCATGTAGCTGCCCCAGGTCGCCTGCTCGAGCTTGACGCCGAGGCCCGTCGAATCCTGGGTGCCGAAGCGGCACCATTCCGAACCAACGCAGGTCTTCACCGTGCGGAGGGCCTTGGCGTAGGCGTGGCCCGACACCATGCCGGCGGCGTTGAGGTCGGCCCAGACGGCCGGCAGGTCTTCTTTCTTGACGCCGAACAGGTCGAGACGCTGGCCCCCGGTGACCTTGACCATCGGCACGTTGAACTTGTCGACGACATCGGCGATTGCGCGCAGTTCCTTGGCCGAGGTCAGGCCGCCCCACATACGCGGAACGACGGAATAGGTGCCATCCTTTTGGATGTTGGCGTGGTTGCGCTCATTGACGAAGCGCGAGCGCGGATCGTCGTGATAGGCGCGCGGCCAGGCGCACAGCAGGTAGTAGTTGAGCGCCGGACGGCAGGACGAGCAGCCGTCGGGCGTCATCCACTTCATCGCCTGCATGACGTCGGGGATGGTCTTAAGTTCCTGCTCGACGATCGCCTTGCGGACCACGGCGTGGCCGTGTTCGGTGCACTTGCACATCGGCTTCGGGCCCGTCTGGGCCTTGAAGGCGTCACCCAGCGTGCATTTCAGCAGGCTTTCGACGATACCGGTGCACGATCCGCACGACGCCGAGGCCTTGCAGTGGCCGCGCACCTTGTCGAGCGTGTCGTTGCCGGCGGTGATCGAGGCGACCACCTGGCCCTTGGACACGCCATTGCAGCCGCACACTTCGGTGTCGTCGGGCCATGCTGCAACGGCGCTAGAGGGGTCCGTGCCGGCCAGTGCGTTCGTAACGGCCTGGCCGAAGATCAGGGTGTCGCGGATTTCGGCGACGCTTTCGCCCTTCTTGATCAGGTCGAAATACCAGCCGCCGTCGGTGGCTTCACCGAAGAGGACCGCACCGACCAGTTGGTCGTTCTTGATGACGACGCGTTTGTAGACGCCCCGGCCCGGATCGCGGAAGACGATGTCTTCGCAGCCCTCGCCGCCATTGAACTGGCCGGCGGAGTAAAGATCGACGCCCGAGACCTTGAGGCGCGTCGCCAGTTCTGAGCCGAGATAGGCCGCATCGACGTTTTGTTCGGTCAGCACGTCTGCTAGCGTCCGGCACATGTCCCAGATCGGCGCCACCAGGCCGTAGCAGACGCCGCGGTGCTGCACGCATTCGCCGACTGCAAAGATCGAGGGGTCCGAAGTGCGCATCTGATCATCGACCACGATGCCGCGTTCGACCGTCAGGCCGGCCGACTTTGCGGGTTCGACGTGCGGGCGGATGCCGACGGCCATGACCAGCAGCGAGGCCGGAATGACGCGGCCGTCCTTCAGCTTCAGGCCTTCGACGTGGGTTTCCCCGACAATGGCTTCGGACTGGGCGTTGAGGATCGAGTTGACGCCGCGTTCCAGCAGCGCCTTTTCCAGAAGACGGCCGGCGGCTTCATCGAGTTGGCGCTCCATCAGGACGTCAACCAGGTGGATGACGGTGGCCTTCATGCCGCGCTTGGCCAAGCCGTAAGCCGCTTCCAACCCAAGGAGGCCACCGCCGATAACGACGGCTTCGCCGCCCTTTTCCGCGGCCTTTTGCATGGCGTCGACGTCATGCAGGTCGCGGAAGGCGACGACGCCCGAAAGGTCCGCGCCGGGCAGGGGCAGACGGATGGGATCGGAACCAAGGGTGAGGATCAGCTTGTCGTAAGCGATGGTCTGGCCGTCGTGCAGGACGACGTGCTTCATGGCGCGATCGATCGACTGCACCCAGTAGCCGAAGTGCGTCTTCACGCCGTTGCTATCGTACCATTCCTGCGAGTGGGTGACGATCTGTTCGAAGGTCTTTTCACCCGCCAGGACCGGCGACAGCTGGATGCGGTCGTAGGTGGCGCAGGCTTCGGCGCCGATGATGGAGATTTCGAAGCGGGTATCGTCGCGCTTGAGGATCTCTTCGACGATCCGTCCGCCGGCCATGCCGGCCCCGATGACAACGATCTTTTCCTTGGTCATGACGCGTGTCCTTAGATCTTGACTTGGTTGGCGGAGAGGGCGCCCCACGTCGTACGCCACTTTTTCTTGATGAAGGTCAGGCCGCCCAGGGCGACGAGCGCCAGAATGGCGAAGCCGATCAGGCCCATCTGGTAGCTGCCGGTCGCCTGCTTCGAGAAACCGAGCGACGCCGCCAGATAGAAGCCGCCGACGCCGCCGAACATGCCGACCAAGCCGGTCATGACGCCCATCTCGTTACGGAAGCGCTGGGGCACCAGTTGGAAGACCGCGCCGTTGCCCATGCCGAGCGAACCCATGGCGATGAGCAGGATAAACAGGGTGGCGTAGACCGACGGCATCTTGAAGCTGAGCAGAACCAGGGCGGCGCCAGCGACGCAGTACATGATGCTGAGGGTACGGATCCCACCAATGCGATCGGCAATGGTGCCGCCGACCGGGCGCAGCATCGAGCCGGCAAAGACGCAGGCCGCGGTGAAGAGGCCGGCGATGACCGGCGACAGGCCATATTCGGCGTTGAAATAGATGTTGAGCGACGAGGACAGGCCCACGAAGCCGCCGAAGGTGACGCCGTAGAAGAGCATGAACCACCAGGCGTCGGCTTCCTTCAGGATGCTGACATATTGCGCGGTCGTCTTGGCCGGCGGCTGCTCGGGCGAATCCTTGGCCTGCCAGATATAGAAGGCCAGGACCAGGATCAGGGGAATGGCGGCCAGGCCGAACACGGCCTGCCAGCCGAACGCCTTAGCCAGCGAAGGTGCGAACAGCGAGGCGAAGACGGTGCCGGAATTACCGGCGCCGGCGATGCCGAGCGCGATGCCCTGATACTTGGGCGGATACCAGCGCGAGGCTAGGGGCAGGGCGACGGCGAACGAGGCGCCGGCGACACCGAGAACAACGCCCAGCGCGATGACGGCGCCGTAGGTTTCGATATGGAAGGCCCAGGCCAGCAGAAGGCCGGCGATAACGATGACCTGGCCGATGATGCCGGTCTTCTTCGGGCCGATATAGTCGACCAGGAAGCCATTGACGAGGCGGAGCAGGGCGCCCGACAGGATCGGAACGGCGACCATCATGCCCTTTTCGGCCGGCGAGAGGCCGAGGTCACCAGCGATCTGGACGCTGAGCGCGCCCAGCACGACCCAGACCATGAAGCTCAGGTCGAAATACAGAAAGGCCGACAGCAAGGTTGGTGCGTGTCCGGCTTTCAGGAACTCCTTCGAAATCATCTACATCCTCAACGGCAAAAAAAAACGCCCCAAGCTGCTCTGCACCGTTACCGGTACAAAAAAGCCTGGGACGTCGTTGTCCTTGTATGATCCGCTTCGCCGACATTGGCGCCGCTGGATCGGCTATGTTGTGATCGCCTTTGACCACGTTGATGTAAGGGTGATCCTGAATGGCCAGTTCGTCAATGCAACGGGTTGCGTGACGTGTGAATTGCTGCCCTGCACAAAAGTGACGTAGCAAAAATGTCACGAAACTTGCCTGAGATGCCATTTTTAGAAGGGTTGATGCGGTTCCTCGAAAATTGTCGAAATGGTTGCAAATGAAATAATGTGGTGTTTTACTCCCTTCTTCCTGCTTGCGGGGAGAAGGTGGTCCGAAGGATCGGATGAGGGGCAGAAACGCTTTCCGCGCACACGTCTCTGTCCGAATGCCCCTCACCCTAACCCTCTCCCCGCAAGCGGGGAGAGGGGACTAGCAAAGCGGATTCGGCGATCTTCTTAAGCCGGCACCGGCGCGGCCATATCATTCGCCTGCAGGAAGCTGACGATCTCTGCGCGGCAGCGCACAAATTCCGGATCGTTGAACGCGGTCAGACGGCTGCGCGGGCGCGGGCATTTCACATCAACGATCTTGCCGATGGTGGCCTTCGGGCCATTGGTCATCATCACGACGCGGTCGGCCAGCAGCACGGCTTCATCGACATCGTGGGTGATCATCAAAACGGTCGCCTTGATGCGCGAATGCAGCGCCATGACAGTGTCCTGGAGATGGCCGCGCGTCAGGGCGTCGAGCGCGCCGAACGGCTCATCCAGCAGCAGGACCTTGGGTTCCATGGCCAGCGCCCGGGCAATGCCAACGCGTTGCTTCATGCCACCGGAAATC
>CAMLPZ010000012.1 GCA_946482045.1 uncultured Asticcacaulis sp. | reverse complement strand
CCCGCCAGACGGCCAGCGCCCAGCACGCGGACCTTCACACCGCGTTCATCACCGCGCGCGTAGACCGGTGTTCCATTGGCGTCAAACAGCTCAATGGTCACATAGGCCAGATCCTGCCCGTTGGCGGTCAGTTGCGTTCGGTCGATCGTGGCTTTGGCGGCGGCAGGTACGCCCGCCGTCCGAAGCTCCCAGCGTCCCGCTTCCTTGCCATCGCTATAACCCACGGCCAGCAATTGCCCAGCCTGGTAATTGACGGAGTAGCTTGCCTTATATTCGGTAGCGACACTGACTGCCTGGCGGCCAAGGCTCTTTCCGTTCAGGAACAGCTCGACTTCCGGATACTCCGAATAGACCACTACCTCTTGCGGCTTGCCTTCCTGGCCGGGCCACGTCCAGCTGGGGTGGACATCGTCAAGCGACCAGTCGAGGTGCGGCGGCGTCGTCGGGAAATAGTCCCGGTCGGGCAGGTCTTCAGTCCCCTTCGGCTGGCGCACAAAGGCCGCTACCGGGTCGATGCCGGTTTTCCATATGACTTGCCGGTAATAGGCCGCGGGCCGCTTGCGTCCGGTTGCGTCGATCTCGCCGCAATAGGCGAGGTTCCAGGGATAGGGCCCAAGCTTTTGCCAATCCTGGCTATAGCCCATCCATCCGATGCCGGCCTCGCCGAGATAGTCGACGGCGGTCCAGACGAAATCTCCGATGACCCACGGCTTGGTCTCGACGGCGCGCCAGTAGGAAAAGGCGTCTTTTGGTAGGGACTCAGACGTGTACAGGACCCGGTTGGGGAAGTTCTTGTGCTCGTCGTCGAACTGATGCGCCTTGTAATTATAGCCGGCGACGTCGAGTTGATCGAACTGCAATGAGCTCCTCGGTGGGTCCGCATTCACCCCTTGAGTGACGGGACGGGTAGGATCCATCTGACGGACGCGCGCGGCCAGCTTCTGCGCCGTGGCAACGCCTTCGGGCGTCCCGTCTTCGGGGATTTCGTTGCCGATGCTCCAGAAGATGACGCTCGGGTGATTGCGGCCACTGACGACCAGGCTATCGATGTCCTGCGCCCAATTTTCCGTAAAGAAGCGGGTGTAATCCTGCGATCGCTTGGACTTGTTCCAACTGTCGAAGGCTTCATTAATAACCAGCATGCCCAGCTCATCGGCCGCTTCCAGGGTCGCCTGGCTGGCCGGATTATGGGCATTGCGGATCGCATTGTAACCCGCCGCTTTCATCAGGGCGACCTTGCGGCGATCGGCGTCCGGAAGACCAGCGGCGCCCAGCATGTAGTTGTCGTGGTGGATATTGCCTCCACGCAATTCCAGGGGCTTGCCGTTAAGACGCAGTCCGTTGACGGCGTCGATCGTGACGGTACGCATGCCGAAGCGCGTCCGGCGTTCATCGACGACGACGCCGTCGACACGCAATTCCTGAACCAGCGTATAGAGGTTCGGCGTGTCCGGCGACCAAAGCTTGGGATGGGCCAGTTCAAGACGGCTCTTCGATTGCGCCCTGGCCTTAGCGCCTACCGTTTGCGACTGGATGGTTTGCGCGACCGTCTCACCTGTCGGCGCAACGACCTTCGAGACCAGTTCGACCTTGGCCTGCTTTGCGGCGCAGTTGCTGGCGGCGGCATCCACGGCCACGACGCCCGACTCAGTCGTCGCGACGGGCGTTGTCACGAACACGCTGTCGGGAACAATATGGACACAGTTCAGTACTTCCAGCGTCACCGGCCGGATGATACCGGTGCCGGCGTACCATCGCGACGACGGATCGGGGTGATTGACCCGGACGGCGATAACGTTCTCCCCGGCCCTAACCTTTCCGGTCAGGTCACCCGCAAAAGCCGTATAGCCGTACTTGTGCGACGCTACTTTTTGTCCGTTCAGCCAGATATCCGCGTCCATGTAGACCGCTTCGAAGCGCAGCTGGACAACACGCGCCGCCTCATCCGCGTTCAGTACAAGATGGCGCCGGTACCAGCCCACGCCCCCCGGCAGGTAGCCCGAATCCTGGCCGGCTTCCGCCTTTGCGTCGAACGGCGGCGAACCGTCGGCCTTATCCATAATGGATATGTCGTGTGGCACAGAGACGCGTTGCCAGCCATGGTCGTCGAATGCCGGCTGTTCAGCGCCGGCTACCTCGCCGCGATGAACGCGCCAGTCCTGCGACAAACTGCGCGTCTCCGCTGTGGCCGGGAGCGCCAGGCAGGCCATGGCCACCGTTAACATCAAGCCCCGCGCAACGGAACAACTAGGCTGTTTCCAATATCCCGTCATCATGTTTAGTTTCCTGTTCACTGTCCTGCCCCCCAAATACACCTTGTTTGGATCACGCGGGAGGCCAACTCCACGGCGTCAAAGTGATACGCAAAATTCAGTGGGCAGCTGTGCCCGGTGCGGGTGATTTACTTTGGCACACGCCATTCGTCGACACTGCACCGCTCAGAGAGCCTTGCAGTACCGATTGATGAAATCCTGATGCGACGTGACCGCCTGCGCCGAACGCATGATCTCTTCACGGCGCGATTCCATACCCTTGCGAATCTGCTCCAACGGATAGAGATCAGCCGCTACGGCGTAGCGTTCCGGAACGGCGCCGTTGCCCAGCAGGATCGCGAGCCAACTTGGCTCCATATAGGACTCTAAATCACCCAGCACGATTTGCCCGCTGGCGTTCCAGACCTCAAGCTTGTGCGCAAGGCTGTCAGGTATCTCGATGTCACGGCACGCCGCCCACAATGGCTCGGGCCGGCGTGAGAGGTAATAGTGCGCAATGATGAAGTCGCGTATGCGCTCGATCTCGCGTGAGGATATCCTGTTATATTCGTCGCGCAAAACGGGGTTGATGGTCCCCTTGGGGAAGAATTGAAGCAACTTCATGACCCCCTGGATGATCAACTGTATACCGGTTGACTCCAGCGGTTCGAGAAAGCTGGAGGCGAAACCGATCCCTATACAATTGCGGTTCCAGAACAGCTTGCGATGCCCGGATGTAAAGCGGAACACCCGGGGTTCGGCCAACAGTTCGCCGTCGACATTGCCTAGCAAGGCGTCGCGCGCCGCGTCGTCGCTCCAGAGATCCGAATTATAGACCATGCCATTGCCGCTGCGATGTTGCAGTGGAATAGACCATTGCCAGCCCCCGGCGTGCGCGGTGGACCTCGTAAACGGCATGGGCGCGCCGGTACGTTTCGATGGGACCGCCATGGCGCTGTTGCAAAGCAGCCAGTGCGACCAGTCAACAAATGGCGTGTCCAACGCCTTGCCCAGTAATTCGGACGCGAAACCCGTGCAATCCAGAAACAGATCGCCGGAAACCTTAATGCCATTGGCAAGATGGATGGCGGTAATATTGCCAGAGGCGCTATCCAGATCGAAGTGCGTCATCTTGCCTTCGATACGCTGCACGCCCAGCCCGGTCGCCACGTCCCGCAGATAGCGGGCGTACAATGCAGCATCAAAATGATAGGCATAGTGATAGCGCGAATTCTGCGGATCCATGGGCGCAAAATTGTTATTCTTGGCGACGGCGTAGGCGAACGAATAGTCGTCGATCGGATGCTCATCGCCCGATTGCCGCAATCTCAGCCAGTAGTGGTGGGTCGATACCCCGTCAACCTGGTGACCATAGTCGCTGAACGCGTGGAAATGCCGGTTTCCGGCAACGCCCCAGTCACAGAATTCAATGCCCAGCTTGAACGTGCCCTGGGTGCTGCGAACAAAGTCATATTCGTCAATGCCGAGCAAAGCGTTGCAGAGCGTCAGCAACGGGACCGTTGCCTCCCCAACGCCGATGATGCCGATTTCCTCGGATTCAACCAGGGTAATGCGGGTTTGACTGCGATCCGTCTTCCTGGCCAGCAACGCGGCCGCGATCCACCCCGCCGCGCCGCCGCCCAGTATGACGATTTCCTGTTGTTGTACGCTATTCATAAACATACCTCGCCATGAAAACACCGGACGCCATGTCTTGCGAATGGGTTTCAGGCTTATGCGTGGGGTGGATGTCGGTCAAGTCGCGCAAGCCGCCGGCGATAAACGACCGGGAAGGTCCGGCAGCTAGAGCGACAATTCCAAAAAAGGTGTGCGGCCGCTTTTGGCAAAATATCGCGACAAAACAAAAACCGAGAGCCGATGGCATTTCAACCTAAACGCCATCATGCTCTAGACCGTATTGAAAAAGGAAGGGCGCTTCGTGATGAAGCGCCCTTCCCCGTTCGGACCGTTAGAAGCGCGCCCGTACGGTGAGCTCGTAGCGCTGATCGCTGACGTTATGGTCGTACGGCGCGAACACGCCAGGCACTGGCTCCTGAACCGTTTTCGACTTCGTATTGAGCAGGTTGTTCGCGTTGAAGGAAACGGAAACCTTGCTGTTTACGCTGTAGTCAAAGCCCAGGTCCAGGTAACCCGCTTCTTCCATGTAGGCCGGAACCATGTTGTACACCGGATAGGAATGGGCGGCGTCAAATACGGTCGGGCTGGTATTGAGGATGTAGGGGTTGCCGCCGCTCGTCGCATAGGACAGCGGATTGACGTTGGTCGACAGCAACGCCTTGTCGCGCCAGTTGTATGCCAGACGGAAATTGACCTTGCCGCGGCTGTACAGCAACTGGATATTGTAGGCCCACTTCGACAGCCCGGCATAGGGGAGGTCGGGGTAGGTCTGCGGCACCGTGCCGTCCGGGTTGAGGCCCGGTAGGGAACCATTGGCCGGAGGGGGGGTCAACACGCTGTTGGCCTGCTGGGCAGGGTTTCTGCTGTCGATGTAGGTCAGGTTGCCATCAATGCCGAACCCGCGGAACCATCCAGGGAGTTGATCGAAGAACTTGCGGCCACCGATCTCAAAGCCCTGGATATAAGCCTTTTGGTCCGACGTCTTGTTCTGCAGATACAGCCACGGAAGATCGAGTGTTGTCGCTACCCCCGGGTCCGGATCCCCTGCGTCGACAGGAGGCGTATCACCATTGGCGTATGCCTTCGCCGGAATGGGAAGATTGTTGGCGATGAACGAATGGAACACCGGGAGATCATCGATCTGCTTGGCGAACAGATCGACGTAGAAGAAGCTGGACGACGACGGATAGTATTCGAACGTGATATCCTGGCTGTTGATCATGGTCGGCTTCAGATCCGCGCCGCCACCGTTGACGGACACACCTGTGAGAATCCCTGGTGCCTGCGGATTTCCGGCAGAAACGGATCTGGCGCTAATCGAACCACCCGCGCGGATGTCGTTGAGATTCGGCGGAGCCGACGCCGTCGACGCCGCAGCGCGAATGATGAACTTGTCGGTTACGTCGAACTTGATGTTGAACGAAGGCAGAACACGATGGTATTTGTAGTCCCGGGTCTGTGTACTATAGCCTTGAACAAACGAATAGAGCGTCGGGAACACCGGCGACGCATTCGGATCAGCCTCCAGGACCTGCTGCGCGTTATAGTAGTCAATGCTGTCCTGCAAGGTCAGAGCAAGGCTCTGAGCGTTCGGCGTACTCAGCAGACCACTCGCCGTCAGGGTTTCGGTGAACGCACGAACGCCGATATTACCCGAGAACGCCGGAATGAATCCGAAACCATTGTGCGCGAACTTGGCCTGGACATAGACGGCATTCGTGGCAATGCGGCTATCGGTCTTGTTCAGCCCCTGATCGATATATCGCGTCCAATACTCATCCGCGGTTCCATTGGCGATTTGGCCGTTGTAGGTCTTGAGCAGGTAGTACCAGTCATAACTCTGCATGAGCGATTGGCTGGGGACGAGAAGCTGCGCGGGAACAGGCGTCGCGCCGCCGAAGAAATTCGGGAAGGTGGCGATTTCATAATCGGACGACGGGACGTTCGCGTTCGTCAGATACTGAATATTCCCCGCGCCATAGGTCGGATCGTTGGGATGCGCCGGCCAAGGATCCGCCAGCCACGACTGGCTAAGCGGCGCCCAATAGGTCCCCACATTGTCGTCTTTTTCTGAGCGGGTGGCTGAACGACCGCCAAAACTGATGCTGCGCAGGAAGCCATCATCGCTGACATGGTATTGAACATCGAAATGGGCGGCGGCCATTGTCCCCTTGTTATTGGGTTTATGATAGCCGAAACTGCTGAGATACGCCTTGCTCTTATCGAGAAGGCCGTCGGTGGAAAGGCCAGACAACATTGGCAGCTCCCCCGCCAGGTCGACATCCATCGACGTCACCAGCGGGCTGGTCTGAGCGAGGCCAACAAACATGTTTTCCCCGGTCATGCGGGAACTGACATATTGCACGCTGCCGCGCACCGCCAAGCGGTCTCCGGGCGTCCAGACGAAGCGTTGCGTAATATCGAGTGTGGAGCTTTTGCTGTGCGACGCCGATGCGCCGCCGCTCGGATTAAACGTGCCTGCGGGCCCACATTGCACCAGACGCTTGCCATTCCAATTCGCAGGGGGATTGTTCGGATCGATACCTCCATCGGCCGACCAGTCCCACTGAAGCGACGAGGCGGGACTGCCAAAGACGCCGCCGCAATCGATCCTGTAGTGGGTGGGGAACCAGCCGTTCGCCGCCACAAAACTGTCGCTCGCGGTCGTGTTCTGCCAATCCACCGAATTGCCAGTGGACCCGACCGTGAGGCTGCCCTTACGGAAGGCGCCATTGGCATCATAGTCAACCGGGGTGCCGACCTTGGGCATAACGGCGGACGAGGCGGTAGGGCTCGACCCTACGCCACCGCTCTGCGACCAGCCATTGTCGTGATATTCCGAGTAGAACACCGTGTTGGTGAACGTCAGGTTGTCCGTCGGCTTCCACTGGACGGCCTGATAGGCGCCGTACCGCTCGCGCTGACTGATATTGTTGCTCCAGTTGAAGGAGCTGGGAACAAAAGCCATATGATCGTCACGGACAGAGTCCGTCGCCCATTCACCGAACATGGCGCCAACCTGCAAGTTGCTGCTCTGCTGGTGCAGACTGCTGTAGGCCAGATCCCATAACACGCCAAACTCACCGATATTGGTGTCGAAACGCTTGGAGAACATCGCGGAAATGCGCGGCGAAGCCTCTTTCACCTGGGTGCCGTAGCTAACGCCAGCTGTGAGGTTGAGCTGAGGGGTCTTGAAATCGAAGGGCAGATGGGTGCGAAGATTGATCTGGGACGTCCCGCCCTCAATCAGGTCAGCGCGCGACGCCTTGTAGACATCGACACCAGCCATCAACTCGGGCGTGACTTCGTTCCAGCTGATGGCGCTCGCGCCATTGGCGCTGAACAACTGCTGGCCGTTGAGCGTGCTCGAATTGAAGGGAAGGCCACGCACGGCGACACCCGTACCTTCGATCTGGAACGCGGAGCTGCCCCCGTTGGTCGCGTTGAAACGGGATATAGTCACGCCCGAAACGCGTTGAAGGACTTCGGTGATCGAATTGTCGGGCAGCTTGCCAGCCTCGTCGGCGACAACCGAGTCGACGATCGTGTCGGAGTTCTTTTTGATTTCGATTGCACTCTGAAGCGCCTTACGGCGCGTCGTAACCACAAGGACGTTATCATCCGCCGCCGCTTCCGTGGTGGCGGCTGGCGCATCCTGAGCCTGTGCGGACATGGCGATCGTCATGACGGCCAAAGCCGACACCGTGCCACCCAGCATTAATTTACGCGTAGATAATTTCATTTCCCGTTTCCTCACGTTGATCCTCGCCCGTCGCCGCTTTGTTTATCGCTTATGGACAGTACGGCTCCGACCATTTGTAGGACCATTGCGCAGCGCTCAAAAAACTTCAAGTATGGAATTTATATTCATATATGAATTATAAGTGGCTGTTGCGTCCGTGTCACAAACCGAAGCTTCGTGGCCAGGCCGCAGCGCATAATCGAAATAGGCCGGAGCTTGCCTCTTAAAAAACCCCTTGCCCCATAGGGCAAGGGGAGTAATCTCACCACCTGAGACGAGGAGAAGAAAAGGTGGCGCGGATAAGCTTGGCTCGAACACAGCTAGGGACTATGCCCAGATGAGACGCTTACAACGCCATAATACACGGCGCGTCGCAAAGATCAAATATAAAATAATATTTTATATGTGACTTTAAATGGAAGTGGAAGAGATGCGCCCTGGCCTGCGCCTACGCAAAAAGAAACCCTCTTGTCTGACAACAAGAGGGCTTATCTCGCTCATTTGCCAGGGAAGACACAACAAAGCGAGTGAAATCAGTTGTCGCTTCATTAGCAGGGAAGCCCCGCGAACTTACGCGATCGTCGCCAGAAAATCAAATATAAAATTTACTTTTCCAAATAAAATAATCCACCCTCTTCCCTTATTTTTTTTGCTCCCCCACAGTGAAAAACGTCAAAATCTCTTTTCATATATGATGCTCATTGTTTGACGTAACGGCTATCCAGAGGTAAGCAGTGGTATTACCATCGGGTTCAACAACCTGGCTTCTGAAACGAAATAGCGCAAAGACTCACCATGGGCCGCCGGCGATCTGAAACGACTGAAGATGATGACGCCGGTGACCTGCGCTACCGTGCGCCTGCACTCGAAAAAGGCCTGGACATTATCGAGCTCCTTGCGGCTTCGCCACGGCCGATGACGCCTAAACAAATATCCGAGCAACTCGACAAGTCGGTAAGCGAGTTGTTTCGAATGCTTCAGGTTCTCGAAAACCGGGGCTATGTCGAAATAGCGGAAAACCAAAGCGGCTACGAAGTCACTAATAAGCTTTTCGCCTTGGGCATGACGCGGGGAATCAGCAAAAATCTGCTCGATCACGCCGTCCCGGTCATGAGATCCCTGACGGAAAATATCCTTCAGGCCTGCCATCTCGTTGTGTCTGCTGACGATCAGACGGTCGTCATCGGGCAGATGGACGCACCCGCCATCCCCAGCTTTCATATTCGGGTAGGCTTCCGGCAAGCCATCGTCGAGACGGCATCGGGCACGGTGCTGTACGCGTTCCAACGCCCCAAGATTCGCGACGCCTGGCGCGCCGCGCTGCAGCCGACCGTATCGGAACAGGAGTGGGAAGCTTTCGAGGACCTAGCCGACCGCGCGCGCGCCAAAGGTTACCTTGTGGCCAAAAGCCAGTATGCGGAAAGCATTACCGATATTTCCTGCCCGGTGTTTTCGGACCGAGGTCTTATTGCGGCAATCACAGTCCCATACATTAAAAGCCGGTTGAGCGTCAGCATGGACGTATGCGCCGACTCGCTCCGCGAAGCGGCGTCGAACCTGTCGAGTGCACTGGGTGCGGTCGAACCTCTAGTCGGCGCCAAGGAGTCTTGGTGAGCTATAGATTATAAGGCAGAATTCCGAACTCCAGCCTTCGGACCGCCCCATGAAAACCAGGTCCCCACCGTGCGCCAGGGCAATCTGGCGCGCAAGGTTGAGGCCAGTCCCGGACCCCTCGGGTTTGGTGGTAACGAAGGCATGAAAGATTTGCTCGGTCAGTCCATCGGGCACGCCACAGCCATTGTCCGACACGACTATCCGCGTTTCTTCACGGTCATGGGTTAAAGACAGCCGGACCCGGCGCCGCCCAGTTCTGCCCTCCGTCGCTTCAGCCGCATTTTTCAGTAGATTGAGCAAGGCTTGCGTTAACAAGGTTTCGTCGACTTCCAATGTCGGACAATCCGAGGGTAAGGCAATTTCGATGTCGATCCCTGTCGCGAAAACACTGCGTTCGAACACGCGAACGATGTCCTTGAGGAACGTTCCCATTTCCGTACGGCGCACGACCGGTTCCGGCAATCTGGCCATCGACCGGTAGGCCTCCACGAATCGCGCAAGTCCGTCTGCCCTTTGCCCCAAGACATCCAACGCTTCGCGCGCGGCCTTCGAAGCGTCGGTTGTTTCATCGGCCAGATAGCCGTGAGCAATGCGTGCCAGTGATGCGACCGGCGTCAACGAGTTCATGATCTCATGACTGAGCACGCGTAAAAGGTCGCGCAACGCCGTCGCCTCGGCTACCCTGACCTCGGACTGGATGTCCGTCAGGCTGACAAGACGTACGGTCGCATCGGGCGTCATTATCTCGCTTATGCCCACGGCATACATCCGGCCAAACACCTTTACGGGACGCGCGGGACCTGGCTCCCGGCCGCGGACAACCTCCATGAGACTTTCCGGCGGCTGGACAATGAGATCGTCGGTCTGAAACAAGGTGCGCGCCGCCCGGTTGACCGCCACCAACCCCTTGGTCTCGTGAAATTCCAGCAATGGCATCGGAACGTGATCAGCCAGGGAGCTTCCCCCATCGCGCCCGGCGCTCGCCGGCTGTCCGCCGGCAGGCGGATCAGGGATAACCGGCGTTTCAAGACGGACAAGGAACACGAGGCACCCCGCCAGGCCAAGGACTCCGAATGCGATACTTGCCCAGAACTGACGATAAACGGCGTCGGTTATAAATGCCGACGCGGCGATCACGCCAGCCAGCGCCAACAGAACGCTCCACCGCGCCTTAGAGACCATGCCGGCCCATCCGGCGGTACAGCGTTTGGCGTGTTACGCCCAATTCCATCGCGGCCTTCGATATATTAAAGTTGTGCCGGCTCAAGGCTTCGGAAATGACGAATTTCTCGGTCGTTTCGAGGTTGAGGCCAAGTTCGGGTGCGGATTTCGAACCCGGCAAGTCGAGATCTCCCGCCACGATCATCGCGCCGGAAGCGGCAACAACAGCACGTTCGACAGTGCGCCGCAGGGCATGGAGATTGTCTGGCCAATTGTCTCCTCGCAAGGCGGCAACGGCTTCGGGTGAAAAACCTGAAAACACCATGCCTTGCCGCAGGGCGAAGACCCGCGCGAAATGGCTTGCCAGCAACTCGATGTCATGACGTCGATCGCGCAAGGGCGGCAGCATCATTTCAAGGGTACTGAGAGCGTAAAGCAAAGACTTCTGAAGTCCTATCGACGGATGCTGACGGCAAGTGGTCGCCACGACCCGATTGTTGCGCCTCCCGGCTTGCTGAAGCCAGGCCGTCAGAGAAACGTTCACGCCAGGATCGAGTTCATCGACGTTTTCCAGCAGGATGGTTGCGTCTTCCAGATTATCCAGGTCGGGAGGCGACAGCATGGCGGTCTCCACGACTTTGAGCGTCGTCCGGCGCGATTGGCGATGCAGCGCATGCGCCACCAGGGTTTTTCCTGTACCACTTTCACCGAGTATAAGAATGTTCGCAGTGAGCGGCGCATAACGCGTAACCAGTTCCTTCGCCCGCACAAGCGCGTCGCTTTCTCCAACGATCAGGCCCGTGTCATACTCCGTCTCATTCTCACCCGGCGTGACGTGGGCTTTATTCGGACGCCTGAGGCCATCTTCCAGCGCTTCCAGAAGCCGATCGTCGTTCCAGGGCTTCATGATGAAATCATGGGCTCCAGCCCGAAGCGCCTGGACCGCAACGGTCAGGCCGCTGTGCCCCGTGACCACGATAACCACGGCATCAGGATCGGCGCGGCGAATTTCCTTCAGGCACGTCAATCCTTCCTCGCCAGACATCTGAGCCCGGGAAAAGTTGAGGTCCAGGAAAATGGCATCGACTTTTTCCGTTGCAAGCAGGCTGTAGGCTTCAGCCGGGCTGGCCGCCGCCCGAAATTCATAGCCCGCTTTACGCAGAAGCAGCTCGGCCGTTTTGAGGACGCCGAGGTTATCATCGACAAACAATATCTTGCGGGTGGCCATGTACGTATTCGGACAGTCTGGACAATCGCAACGCCACGATTCCCCAACATAAGAAAAAACTAAGCGCTTTCCGTGTGTTAGCCTAAACGAACATTCGCGCTATTATGTCCGTCCACCCAGGGAAAACGCGCCATGAAGAACGACAAAACGAGAAGGCCCCGGTCTCTGCGCCCGGCGGGCCTTGCACCCACCAACCAGGCACCAACCGCAAAGCACCCACAGCGCGCATTGGCCACTGGATTAGATATACTCGAGTATCTCGCAAATTGCCAACATCCGGCAACCCTTTCAGCTATTTCCGAAAAACTGAATGTTACCGACGTAGTGGTTAACCGTTCCATATCGGTGCTCGAGGGCCGGGGCTACGTCGTGTGCGACCGCGTCACCAAATCTTATGAGGGTACAGGCAAGCTGCTGAAGCTGCGGTCAGCGCTGGGGAAAACCCCTCAGCTCTTGCGGCATGCCGAGCGGGTCATGCAGGGCTTATGCGAACATATATCCCAGTCATGCAATATCGCCATCGCGTCAGAAGGCGATATTCAGGTCATGGCCCAGCAGGTCCCCCCCTCGCCTTTCTGCATCACCGTGCCGGTCGGATACCGGTACGACATGATAAACACCGCCCCTGGCCTGGCATTTCTCGCATTCGCAAGCCAAACCGATGCGACCCGCTGGCCCGGCAAGGGGAGCCCTGTCGTTAACGCGAAGGAATGGTCGACACTCCGAAAAGCGGTCGAGACCACCGCAGAGCGCGGCTTTGCCCAGGCAGAGAACCCGCTGTTGCCCGCCGTTACGGATCTGTCGTGTCCAGTCTATCAGGACGGCCGGTTTGTCGCTGTCCTGACGGTGCCCTTCATGCAGACAAGTGGCAGTACCAACTTGGGGTGGTCGGTAGCCGCCCTTCAGATGGCGGCGGAACTTTTGAGCGGATCTTTACGCGGGGACAGCCTCGTCGCCTGACGGTGCTGTGCATTGGCTCCTGCAATTTAAGAAAATGATTGGTTTTGATGTGCTAGATTCCTGCAATAGACCTCGCCTGAAAGTGTCCGGCCAGGAACAAGGCGCCATCATGCCGCTGATCCGATTGCAGAATGTGCACTTCAACTACGAAACGCCTGAGCGGCGGGTCGAGGCGCTTCGCGACGTGTCGCTTGAAATCGAGCCGGGGGAGTTCGTAGCGATCTGCGGGCCTTCGGGCTGCGGCAAATCGACCCTCCTCAACATCATGGGTACGCTGGATCGTCCCACCTCCGGCCGCTACCTTTATGAGGACGAGGACCTCGGCAACCTGACAGCGGGCCAACTGGCGGAATTGCGGGCACGCGATATCGGTTTTGTCTTCCAAAGCTTCAACCTCATCGAAAGCCTTACGGTTTACGACAATATTGAGCTGGCCTTGCTTTACCGGCGCGATGGCACACGGAAACTGCGTGATCGCGTGATGGAAGCCATGGATCGCGTCGGCATTGCCCACCGGGCCAATCACCTGCCGCGCCAGCTGTCCGGTGGCCAACAACAGAGATGCGCCATTGCCCGCGCCATTGTTGGACGTCCGGCGATCATCCTGGCTGATGAGCCCACCGGGAACCTTGACTCTGAGACGGCCGCGCACATTTTCGGCATTCTCAAGGCGCTGCACCAGGACGGAAGCACCCTGGTGGTTGTAACCCACTCACCCAGCCAGGCCGACCAGGCTGAGCGTGTGGTCGAAATGCTGGATGGGCGCATACAGTTTGCACGCCGCCGCCTCTCATGAGCCGGCGTTTTACGGAATTAAGGCATGTCCTCGCTTCGCTAACGCGGTACTGGGGCTTAAGCCTGCTCAATGTTGCCGGTTTGGCAATCGCCTTCGCCGCAACATTCATCATCGCGCTGTATGCCGCGGACGAACTGACCTACGACCGTTTCCTGCCCGACGCAAACCGGACGTTCCTTTTGACGGTGGCCTATGGCGCGCCGGGGAAGCCCCTCGTCAGCAGCGATAAGTCGCCCGCGGGCATGGGGCATTGGCTGCGGGCAAACCCAGAGGTCGAAGTCGTTGCCCGCCTGCACGACGCGGAATCGCCGCTGCGGTCCGATCGCCACGAAGCGCTCGAGCACTATTACTTTGCAGATGAAAACCTATTTTCAGTCCTCCGCCTCAAGGCAATCCATGGGGACCTCGCAACGGCCCTCAGCGATTTTAGTAATATCGTCATTACAAGGAACAAGGCTTTACGCTATTTCGGACGTGACGATGTCGTCGGCCAGACCCTCGTTATGGACGAGGTCCAGCTGAAAGTGACCGCCGTTCTCGCCGACTATCCGCCGAATATCCACCTGGAGCGCGAGATCTTCGTTTCGAACAGGGGCGGCTATTCAATGCTGACCACTCTGGACGCGAATCCCGAGTGGTTGTGGGACAGTAGCTACACCTATGTACGTCTTAAGCCGGGCGCGTCCCTTAGCCAGGATGCGCTTGAAAGTCTGGCGCGGCGCAACTGGAAAGGCGATTTCAATCGGCCCGCCGCCTGGGAACTGATCGCCCTTCCCGACCTGCACTTCCGCCCCCAGGCCGATAGTCAGATGAAACCGCGCGGGCATCTGGACACGGTCGTCGGCATGATCGCCGTCGCCTGTCTGATCCTTACCCTGGCGGCCGCCAATGTGGCCAGCCTGATGTCGGCGCAGATCGAGGAACGAACGGAAGAGATGACCGTACGCAGGGCGTTGGGCGCGCAAAGGGGGCATCTTATCCTCCAGATCATCGGTGAAGCCGTGGTGATCAATCTTCTTGCACTTGTGACTGGCCTCACCCTTGCGGAACGGCTGCTTCCCTATGTCAACGCGCAGTTGGGCCTCAAGCTGGCCTTGTGGTCGTCGCCCGCCTCCATTGTGCCCGTTGCAATCGCTGGCACCGCCATCGGAATAGCAAGCACGCTCTATGCCGCCGCGAGATTGTCGACCGGTTCACGACGGGAGGCGGATGCCGATCGGACAAAAAAACGGCTGTCTTATTTAGGGCGGATGGGATGGATCACCGTTCAGTTCGCCTTGCTTATCACCTTGCTCATAGGAGCTCACACGGTGTATCGCCAGTGGCTGTTCGCCATGGATGAGGCTTTGAATTTTGATGCCGACGACGTGGTGCTCATAACTGTCTCCGATGGAAAGGGACAGGAGGCCAGCTTCAAGGACCATATCCTTGCCATACCCGGCGTCGAAGGCGCCGCATATTCCCGGTTCGTGCCGGTATACCGCAATATCCGTCCCGGCTGGCTCAAAGCACCTTCGGGGCAGATCGTGCAGTTCACGCGGGAGTCTGTCGACACAGAGTTTTTCAGGTTGTTCGACGTGCCCCTGCTGGCAGGCCGCGGACTGTCCGACGTCTACAGGGTGGAGCCCCCCCCGAAGGAGGTCGTCATCAATCGGACAGCCGTCAAAGCTTTCGGATACAAAACCCCTCAGGACGCCATCGGCCGATCCCTTGTCTATACGGCCGATGGCAAACGCATGACCTCGTCGATCATCGGCGTGGTAGGCGACATGCGTACCGCGACCGTGCGTGACGCCCTGGCGCCCATGGTGTTCGACAGCCAGTCCAAATACTTCACCGTTCTGAGTGTACGGATCGCGAAAGCCGGTCAGGAACGCACCCTGGCAGCCATTGATGCGCAGTGGCGACGGGACTACCCACAGGCCGGTCCAATTGAACGGCGGTTCTTCTCGGCTTACCTGAGCGAACAATACCACGACATGCTGCAGCAATGGCGGGTATTCGGCATGCTTTCGGTTGTTGGAATATGCCTCAACGTCCTTGGGCTCAGCGGGCTGTCCATCTATCTGGCGCGGTCCCGGCTGCGAGAGATGGCCATCCGTAACGCGCTCGGCGCCCGCCTTCTCGACATTTTCCGTCTGCGGGTACAACCTTTTGTAAAGCCGCTGATTGTTGCCAACCTCGCTGCGGCAATGATCTCATGGCCTGTGATGTCCTGGTGGCTGGGTTCATTCGAGGCTCACGTCGATCTTAGCCCTCTGTCATTCATCGGCGCAGGCGTTCTGACAGTGCTGATCACCCTTCTGACACTCACCATACACGTCTTCTTGTCCTCTCCGGCGCGCTCAAGCCAGCCGCTGCGCGACGACTGAACGCTTCTTTCAAGAAAAATGGAGATTCTACTGTGAATTTTTCGCTTCGCAGGCTCGCCTGCGCGTCTTCGCTCGCCGCGCTCGCGCTGGCAGCCCCCATTCTGGCGCTCCCCGCTCTGGCGGCCGAACCGGAAATGCCCGCACAAGGGCCATGGACCAACAAGACGCTTAGCCCCGAGGTCCGCGCCGATTCCGCCGTCGCGGCGATGACCCAGGCTGAAAAGTTGCGCCTGGTTTTCGGGTTCTTTTCCACTGAGGCCACATGGATGGACAACGAGGTCAAGCGGTTCCAACTCCCCAAGGAGGCCCTGCCCTTCGCCGCCGGTTACGTTCCCGGCATTCCCCGCCTGGGCATACCGGCCCAATGGGAAACCGACGCCGGGATAGGCGTGGCAAGTCAGATCACCGAGACGCCCCGGCTGCGCACCGCCCTGCCCTCAGGTCTGGCAACCGCCGCGACATGGGATCCGGAAACAGCGTTTTCCGGCGGCGCCATGATCGGAAACGAAGCCCGCCTGTCCGGCTTCAACGTGCAACTGGCCGGCGGAATGAACCTCATTCGAGAGCCGCGTAATGGCCGGAACTTTGAGTATAGCGGCGAAGATCCCCTGCTCGCTGGCGTCATTACCGGCAATGCCATCAAGGGCATACAGTCCAATCACATCATCTCGACGATGAAGCATTTCGCGTTCAACGCGCAGGAGACCAATCGCAACGCTATCGACGTGAAGATCTCCGATCAGTCAGCCCGTCAATCGGATTTGCTGGCCTTCCAGATCGCGCTCGAAATCGGAAAACCCGGCTCGGTCATGTGCGCCTACAACCGCATCAATGGCGCCTATTCGTGTGAAAACGACTGGCTGCTGAATCAAGTCCTTAAGCAGGACTGGAACTTCAAGGGCTATGTGATGTCGGACTGGGGCGGCACCCACTCGACCATTCCCGCCGCCAATAACGGTCTTGACCAGCAATCCGGCTGGGCATTCGACAAGTCGCCCTACTTCCACGCGGCCCTTGGCGAAGCCGTTAATAACGGTCACGTCAGCCGGTCGCGTCTGGACGACATGGCGCGCAGGGTCCTCTGGGCCATGTTCGCCAACGGCGTTGTCGACACTCCGGTCGCCGGCGATCAATCCGCAACGATCGACCAGGCCGCACATGCCCAAACCAGCCAGACGGCAGCAGAGAAAAGCCTGGTTCTGCTTAAGAACGACGGACTTTTGCCACTTTCCAAGAAAGCCAGGCGCATCGTCATGATCGGCGGACACGCCGACTTTGGCGTGTTGTCGGGTGGCGGGTCGTCCCAGGTTTTTACCGCTGGCTCCCAGCGTTTTGACGAAACTCTTGGCAAGGCGGTCTTCTACCCTTCGTCGCCGCTCAAGGCGCTTGCAGCCCGTACGCAGGCGGTTGTCTCCTATCACGATGGCAAGGACGCCAAGGCCGCCGCAAAGGCCGCGCGCGACGCAGACATCGTCATTGTCTTTGCGACGCAGTGGACGGCGGAAGGCATGGATACGCCTGACCTCAACCTTCCGGGCGGTCAGAACGAGCTGATCAGCACAGTGGCCAAGGCGAACCGGAAGACGGCTGTGGTCCTTGAGACCGGCGGTCCCGTGGTCATGCCCTGGCTCAACCAGGTTGGCGCCGTCATCGCAGCCTGGTATCCCGGAACGTCCGGCGGCGAGGCCATTGCGCGGGTCCTGTCAGGCGAGGTCAATCCGTCCGGCAGGCTTCCCGTTACCTTCCCGGCCAGCCTTGACCAGCTACCGCGACCTGTGATCGATGGCGATCCCAAGCTGGACAAGGCCGACGATCCCCATCCGCATACGGATTACGATATCGAAGGCGCTGCCGTAGGCTACAAGTGGTTCGACCGCAAAGGCCTGAAACCGCTTTTCCCGTTCGGGCATGGCCTCAGCTATACCACTTTCACCACCTCGGATTTGGCTGCCACGACCGACGGCAAGGGTATTCAAGTTTCGCTGACAGTGAGCAATACCGGTAAAGCCGCTGGCGCAACCGTGTCTCAGATATATGTCTCGCCCGTCGAGGACGCGGGTTGGGAAAGCCCGAAACGTCTGGGCACCTTTGCCCGGACCGAGTTGCGACCCGGTGAACGCAGATCCTTGTCGCTTCAGGTCGACCCGCGACTTCTCGCGACCTTCGATTCGGTCGCCAAGCGCTGGACAATCAAGCCGGGCGCCTATCGCGTTACAGCCCAGGACTCGGCGACCACTGTGCTTGCGACCTCAGTAGTGACGCTGGATCAGCAAGTCCTGGAGATCAGCGGACGATAAAACAGACCTGGGCCGGCCCTGTAGATCAGGACCGGCCCAGGATATTTTCAGTCTGCGAACAGACTTTATAATGGTCGCCGGCTTCTATGCGACCTACTTAGACGCAGGTTCCATTTGCAGTTCGATGATTGTGACGGCCGTGCCGCGAGACGAAGGCGGCACCGACAAGGTATGACCATCAGACGCTGCCATCCATTTGACGACATCGCCCGACAGGTTCCGTGCGCCCAAGACCTTTCTCGGTAGGGACGGCAAAGACAGTTCTTCCGCAGGCCAGCCAACGATATGTACGAAAACGCTGTCACCGGCTGTGGTTGTGCCATAACTGCCATCGACTGGCTGGAGCGGTCCCGGACGCGTGTCATAGACGGCACGGCCATGGCGTTCCAACCAGCGGCCGACACCTTTTAGTGTTTCTGTTTGCTTCGGCGGAATGACCCCGTCCCTGTCCGGGCCAACATTGGCCAGGACGTTGCCATTACGCACCACCGCATCGACCAGCAGGCGCACGACCTGATCTGTACTCAGAACGCTGTCTTCAGGCGTGTAACCCCAGGCGCCGTTATTAATGCTGAACGTCTTTTCCCATGGACGCGCGCGGATCGGGCCCTTGATCGGGGCGCCGCCTTCCTGCAGGTCGAAATCACCCTGCCATCCCGAACGCGGATTGATTACGGCTTTAGGTTGATACTTTCGCACCATCCTGTTCAGCTTGTCCGGCTCCCAGAACCAAGCAGCGTCGGCATCCGTTCCCTTGTGCGCCAGCCAGCCGCCGTCATACCACAGGATGTCGATGCGTCCGTAATTCCGGACCAACTCCTCTACCTGCCGATAGGTCTGGCGCTTGAACATCGCCGCATTGTCCGGCAGTTCCCTGGGATGAAAATAGCCCGGGAAGCGCCAGTCTAGCGGCGAATAGTAGAGCCCAACGCGCAGCCCTTGCCGGCGTACGGCGGTCACAAAGGGGGCTACAAGGTCACGGCGCGCCGCCGAATGCTTGGCGTCGAAATGCCCATAGCTGGCCGGGCTGTCCCACAAGGCGAAGCCATCGTGGTGGCGCGCCGTCATCACCATGTAACGGGCACCGGCGGTTTTCGCCAGCGCGGCCCAACTGTCAGGATCATAGTGCCGCGGGTTAAATTCCTTGGCGAGTTTGGCATAGGTCTCCGGCGAAACCTTCTCGTTAAACATATACCATTCGCCGCGCGCCGGGATCGCGTAGAGCCCCCAGTGGACGAAGACGCCGAACTTGGCGTTACGCCACCACGCCATATCCTGTTCAGACAGGAGGAGATCGGGCGCCAGGGTTGGGTCGGCATTGGCAGTCTTTAGCGCCGATTTCTGCTCATCGGTCAGGGTCTGGGCGACAGGCACGGACGGCAGGAAGGCCGCTGCCGCAGCCCCAAGTAATAGATGGCGACGGTCTGGCATAAATTTCCTCCGCTTTTTCTAGAAGGCTAAGCGATGGAGGATTTCATTTCAATAGAAAAATTGATTTTCAAATATGAACAACCCCTACCTTCAAAACGTACTTAGGGCTCAGGCCGCCATATGCCGTTCGCTGCGCCTCATACCGGTGAAGAGCCCTCCGGACCTTCATCAAGGAATATCCGCAGTAAAATGAGCTGCGTATTAAGCCGGCGCAACATGACGGCCGCGATAAGGATGGCGCAGCCCTGCCGACGACGACCGAGGAACAGAAGCTGTAAACCGGCTGTAAACCCGCTTGCGAAACTCAAGTTGCTTACACGCACCCATTGGCGTAACGCACTGATTTCAACGGAAAAAATGTGGGCACGGACTCGCTTAGACATAATAACGTGATGTTTTCTTTATGATAAATGCCTGTTGGCGCACTATACTCCAAAACTGAGGTGATGGGGTGGACGGCTCCCGCTCCCGGCATCTAGGTGCCATAACAATTCCAATAGCTTTGCCCAATAGCGGAAGTTCCTCTCATAGGTTAGCGAGTGCGCAGTGAGCGTAACAGACGTGCAATCAGAGAGATGATCCCAAGGGCGAGGCCAAGTCGGGCGAATTGCAGAGAGGTCTTGTCTCCGGTCATTGCTCGGCCTCTTCCAGCTTCGGTACCAGGAGGACCGACAGGTCGGCCGGCAGGGGCTGGCTCTTATCTACCGTTACGTCGCAGACCGCCGTCGAGCCAAAGCGGTGCGGTGCATGCGGGTCGCGGCGGCGTTTGTCGATCTTGATGACGCGGGTCGCCAGCTTGAAGGCTTCGTGTAGGTCGTGTGTGACCATCAGCACGGTCAGCTTGCGTTCTGACCATAAGCGCAGGATCAGGTCGTGCATATCGAGGCGGATTTCAGGATCGAGAGCGCCAAAGGGCTCATCGAGGAGCAGGACGCGCGGATGCTTGACCAGCGCCTGGGCCAAGGCAAGCCGCTGCTGCATCCCGCCAGAAAGCGCGCTGGGGTATACTTTCAAGCTGTGTTGCAATCCGACTGCCGTCAGCATGTCGGTCGCGGTCTCGACAGCCTGCTGTCTCGCCTTGCCGAACAGGCGGCCAAGCAGGGGCGATTTCGCGAACTCCAGACCCAGCAACACGTTTTCCAGCACGCTTAAGTGCGGGTAGACAGAGTAGCGCTGGAAGACGACGCCGCGATCCGGGTCGCATTCCGGCGCCAGGAGCTTGCCATCCAACAGGATGTCACCCTTGCTCGGCGCCTCTTGCCCGAGCGCGAGCCGCAGGAAGGTGCTTTTGCCGGCGCCGGACGGACCAACGATCGACACGAAGCTGCCTTCGGCGATACTGAGGCTCAGGCGCTCTAGAACGATCTTGTCTTCGTACTCGACCCAGATGTCGCGGAAGGTCAGGATGTCCGTCATGCCCGCCCCTTATGGTACCACGTGAAAACCTCGCGGCTCAGGGCACGCAAGAGCAGATCCATGGTCAGCGCCAGTATGGCGATCCAGGCGACATAGGGCAGGATGATGTCCATCGACAGATAGCGCCGGACCAGGAAGATGCGGTAGCCCAAACCGACGTCGGCGGCGATGGCTTCGGCCGAGATCAGGAAGACCCATGCCGGCCCCAGCGACAGGCGCAGGCTGTCGATCAGGCGCGGCAAGGCCTGCGGCAGCGCGATCCTGAGCGCCAGTTGCCAGGTGCTGGCGCCGAGCGTCTGCGCCTTGATAATCTGTTCGTTGGGCAGGGCCGCGACGTGGGCGGCCAGGTCACGGACCATCAGGGGCGCGATGCCTATGGCGATCAGCACGATCTTCGACGTCTCACCCAGGCCAAAGATGATGAACAGGATCGGCAGGACGGCGATGGGCGGGATGACGGCGAAGGTGGCGATCAGAGGGGCAAGGGTCGACCGCACCAGCGGCAGGACGCCGAGCGCCAGCCCCAGCACCAGCGCGACCAGTGTCGCGATGCCAATGCCTGCACCTAAGCGCTGCAAACTGGCCCAGGTGTCAGCGACAAGCAGGAACTTGCCGCTCAGCACATCCGCCTGGAGCGCGATACGCGCCAGGCTGTTGCCCATTGCGTCCAGCGTCGGCAGAATCTTGTCCGCCGGGTTGGCGGCATGACGCTCCGCCGACGCCTGCATATATGCGAGCAGGACGCCGACGATGGGCACGGCCCCCAGGAAGAAGGCCATGCCGGCATTGGCGCGGATATTGACTAAACGGCGCATGACGTCTCAGAGCGCGTTGTCGGCGGCCATTTTGGTATAGGTGGTGTCGAAGCGCAGCTTGATATTGGCCTCGGCGCCCAGGGTCTTGCCCGGCATCGCAATACCGATGGCGTCAACCGAGGTCGCGCCCGGTCCGTACAACCCTTGCGCAAAGCCGAACTGCCGCACCTTCTCCATGGTCTCGACCAGGGCCGGGCTGGTGATGGCGGCAAGCGCGTCGGCCGGGGTGTAATACATGAAGGTGGTCGCGAGCTGGCTGTCGTAGTCGGCGGCCGTCGTCCCTGACAGGGTGGCCATGGCGGCGCGCGCAGCGGCGCCTTCGGGGGTCTTGGCGCTCATGACGGCCATGGTCTCGTACCAGATGCCGACCAGCGCCTTGCCCAAGGCCGGATTGGCGTTGAGCAGCGCCGTGTCGACGACAAGCAGGTCAAGGATTTCGCCCGGGATTTTCGACGAGTCGAAGACCAGGGTCGTGCCGGCTGTCTTCTTCAGTTCGGTCAACTGCGGGTTCCAGGTCGCGACGTTCTGCACATCGGCCGAAGCATAAGCGCTGACGATATCGGCGTCCGAGGTGTTGACGGTCTTGACGTCCGACAGTTTCAGGCCCGCCGATTCCAATGCACGGGCCAGCAGGTAGTGCGACACCGACAGTTCGACCAGGTTGATCGACGCACCTTTCAGCGCCGCCACGGTCTTGGCCTTCTTCGAAACGATGCCGTCATTGCCGTTGGAATAGTCGCCGACGATCAGTGCCGTCGTGTCCTTGCCGCCAGCCGCCGGAATGGTCAGGGCGTCCATGCTGGCCACCGTCACGCCGTCCAGCTTGCCGGCAGTGAACTGGTTGACCGATTCCACATAGTCATTGATCTGGAGGATGTTGATCTTGAGGCCATATTTCTCGGCCCACTTCGTCACGATCCCGGCCTGCGCCGCATAGGGCCAGGGCATCCAGCCGGCGTAGATCGACCAGCCGATGGTGAATTCCGTCTTGGTGGGTGTGGGGGCCGGTTTTTCGGCCGGTTTGGTGCAGGCCGACAGCGCAGCGGCGGACGTCGTGGCGAGGAGGCCGGCAAGCAAGATGCGTCTTGAAATGGTCATCGTAGTCCCCTGGTCAAACGGTGAAGCGGCGCGGTCATTCGCGCCCGCAGAAAGGTTGCAAAACAAACGATATTGAATGTCTTAAATTTGGCTACAGTCCAAACACGAGAATGTAACAGATTGTAATTCTTATTTTCTTTCGGATATCACCGATCTGAATTATTACGATTTACAAATTTCGTAATAACATGTAGAGTGTTTGGCCATGCCTGTCTCTGAGCCCGACCATCTGGCCCGCCTCAGCATGAGTTTGCCCGCATCGCTGCTCGAGTCCTTTGACCGGATGGTCTACGACCGCGGCCTGCCCTCGCGCTCCAGCGCCATGACCGAACTGATCCGCGGCGCCGTCGCCGATCACGCCGAACGCATGCGTCCCGACGACGTCGTGGCCGGCACGGTGACGCTGGTTTACGCCTCGGATTCGGGCACGGTCCGCCACCGCGTCGCGCAGAAGCAGCGCGAATTCCTCAAGGAAGTCATCTCGTCACAGCACGTCTTTCTGGAAAACGACCAGTCGCTGGAAGTGCTGCTGGTCCAGGGGCCGCCGGCGCAGCTCGATGAGCTGTGCGACACCTTCCGGCGCATTCGCGGCATGTACCAGGTCAAGCTGGTGACGACCGCCGCCCTGCTGCCGCAGTTGCACGACCACATGCCGGAAACCTCCCCTCCTCCCCGTATCTATTCCGAGGCGAAATGATGAATACCGCTGATCCCAAGGGCGCGCGCGACCATGCACGCTCCATGGCCGGCACGCGCGTCGAAGCCATGCCGACCCTGCCCGCCCAGGCGTCCGATGTGCCTGCCGGTGCGCGCACGGTCTGGGAGGAAACCTTGGCGCCGGGTGGCTATGGCGCCAAGCGGCTCGCGCGAGGGACAAGCCTGCGCTTGATCGACAGCCACGGCGATGGTCATCTATCGATGCTGATCTTCAATGCCGAAATGCCGACCGAACGGCTCAATGTCGCTGATACGCTGAAGGTCCAGTGGAACGGTTATCTGGCAGCCGGACGCCTGCTGCTGTCGGACATGGGCCGCGTCATGATAACGGTCACCAGCGATACCGCAGGTACGCACGACGCTTTCTGCGGCGCGTCGAACCAAGCGTCGAACGCGCGCAAATACGGCGACGGCTTCAACCATGGCGACCACCCCAATGCCCGCGACCGCTTTGTCCTTGGCGTTGCCAAGTTCGGCCTGGGACGCAAGGACATCCATCCCTGCCTCAACTGGTTCAAGGGTGCGCGCGTCGAAGACGATGGCACCATTACGCCGCAGATCGGACCTTTCTCTCCCGGCCGCGAAGTCATACTGCGCGCGGAGATGGACGTGATCGTGGTTCTGGCCAATACGCCGCACGTCCTCGACCCCCGCCCAGCCTACAGCGTCACGCCTGTGCGCCTGACCGCATGGACGGGCGAGGTCACGCGAGAAGACGACAACTTCCGCACCGCGACGCCCGAAGGTTTACGCGCCTTTCTCAATACCGAAGACTACTACGCCCGGTGATCTTATGAGCGACACATACTTAAGCGGTCTCAGCGGCCGGGTCATTCACGATGAAATCGTCGCGGCGCGCGCGCCCTGGATCCACACGGTCCGCAAGGGCGAACGCCTGCGCATCATCGACCTGGAAGGCAACCAGGCCGTCGATTTCCTGCTCTACGCGGCCGGAGACGATGCCGAACGCTATAGCGCCCAGGATACGATCGCAGCCCAGGGCAACCTGTTTTTGCGCGCCGGCGCCAAACTGCTGTCGAACGAAGGCAGGCCGATGATGTGCATCGCCGGCACCTCGGTCGCCTATCACGACACGATCGGCGGGGCGTGCAGCTGCGAATCCAACACGCTCCGCTATGGCCACCACACCAAGTCGCAGCATTCGTGCGTCGACAACTTCCTGACCGCCAATGCCACCGCCGGGCGCGGCAAGCGCGACATGGTATCGAACATCAACTTCTTCATGAATGTCCCGGTCGAGGCCGACGGCACGCTGGGGATCGTCGACGGCATTTCGGCGCCCGGCCTGACGGTCGATCTTGAAGCGCTGATGGACGTCGAAGTCGTCGTCTCAAATTGTCCGCAGATCAACAATCCTTGCAACGGTTTCAACCCCACCCCTATCCGAATGGTCGTTACCGCCGATGTTTAAGAAGGTCCTGATCGCCAATCGCGGCGCCATTGCCTGCCGCATCATCCGTACCCTTAAGGCCATGGGTATCGGTTCGGTGGCGGTGTTCAGCGATGCCGATGCCGGTTCTCTGCACGTTGCCGAAGCCGACGAAGCCGTTCACATCGGCCCTGCGACCGCGCGCGACTCCTATCTCAATATTGACGCCATCCTTGAGGCCGCGCGCACCGCCGGCGCCGAAGCAATCCATCCCGGCTACGGCTTCCTGTCGGAAAACGCGGCCTTTGCCGAACGCTGCGAAGCGGAAGGCATCGCCTTTGTCGGCCCGACGCCCGACAATATCCGCGCCTTCGGTCTCAAGCACACGGCACGCGACATCGCCGCGGACCTGGGCGTGCCTCTGGCGCCCGGTACTGACCTCTTGACCGACGAAGGCGCGGCCATCGCCGCCGCCGAGCGCATCGGCTACCCCGTCATCCTCAAGGCCACGGCTGGCGGCGGCGGCATCGGCATGAAGGTCTGCCAGTCGGCAGCCGACATTCAAGACGGCTTTGCCACCGTAGCGCGCCTTGGCGCCGGCAATTTCGGCGATGGCGGGGTGTTCCTCGAGCGCTATGTCGCCGTCGCCCGCCATATCGAGGTCCAGGTCTTCGGCGACGGTCAGGGACACGTCGTTGCCCTGGGTGAACGCGACTGTTCGCTGCAACGACGCAACCAGAAGGTCGTCGAAGAGACCCCGGCACCGCACCTGCCGGAAGCGACGCGGACGGCCTTAATCGACGCCGCCGTGCGCCTGGCCTCGGGCGCGAAATACCGCTCCGCCGGCACGGTGGAATTCCTCTATGACGCTGTGCGCGACGACTTCTTCTTCCTGGAGGTCAACACGCGGCTTCAGGTCGAACACGGCGTAACCGAACAGGTAACCGGCGTTGACCTGGTCGAATGGATGATCCGCGGTGCGGCTGGCGATTTCGCCTTCCTGTCGGAGACCCGCCCTGCCCCCAAGGGCGCCTCGATCCAGGTCCGTCTCTACGCCGAAGACCCGGCTGAAGGCTATCGCCCGTCGTCCGGCCGCCTGATCGACGTGCAGTTCCCGAAAGGCCCGCGTGTCGACACCTGGGTGGCATCGGGTTCCGACGTCAGCGCCTATTACGATCCGATGCTGGCCAAGCTGATCGTCACCGCGCCCGACCGCGACATGGCCGCACGTGCCCTGGCCGAAGCGCTCGACAACACCGTGCTGGCAGGCATCGAGACCAATCTCGACTGGTTGCGCACGGTCGTCCGCTCAGACGCCTTCGTCAGCGGCCAGGTATCGACGCGGGCACTGGAAGCCATTTCCTACAGCGCCCAGACGGTCAAGGTCCTGTCGGGCGGTCCGGCGACGACGGTCCAGGACTATCCCGGCCGCCAAGGCTACTGGGATGTCGGCGTGCCGCCATCGGGCCCCATGGACGCCCTGGCCTTCCGGCTCGGCAACCGCCTGCTCGGTAATTCGGAGAACGCCGCAGGGCTGGAGTTTACCGCCGCCGGCCCGACGCTGATGTTCAATGCGCCGGTGCGCGTCTGTCTTACAGGCGCCGCGTTCGAGGCCACGCTCGATGGCGAAGCCGTGCCGCTCTATGCGCCGTTCGACATTGCTGCCGGTCAGACACTGAAGATTGGTCGTGTGGTGGGCGCAGGCCTGCGCGGTTACCTGACCGTCGCTGGCGGCTTCGACGTCCCGGCCTATCTCGGCAGCCGCTCGGCCTTTGTGCTTGGTGAGTTCGGCGGCCACAATGGGCGCGGAGTCACCACGGGCGATACCCTGCACCTCAATCCGGCTATATCCGCGTCGACGACGGTACTGTCGCCCGACCTGTATCCAGCACTGACGCGCGAATGGGAGCTGCACGTCCTTTACGGTCCGCACGGCGCGCCCGACTTCTTCACCGAAGCCGACATCGCCATGGTCGCGGGCACAGCGTGGAAGGTCCACTACAATTCCAACCGCACCGGCATCCGCCTGTCCGGCCCCAAGCCCGAATGGGCGCGCAAGGATGGCGGCGAGGCGGGCCTGCACCCGTCGAACATCCACGACAACGCTTATGCTATCGGCGCGGTCGACTTCACCGGTGACATGCCGATCATTCTCGGGCTGGACGGTCCGTCGCTCGGCGGCTTTGTCTGTCCGTTCGTTGTCATCAAAGCCGACCTGTGGAAGGTGGGCCAACTCGCGCCCGGCGACACGGTCCGCTTCGTACCCGTCGACGACGCCTATGCCGTCGCCGCCGAAGAGGCCCAAGACGCGCTGATCGCCGAGTTGTCAGCGCCAGTTGCCCTGCCTAGCTTTATGCCAGCCGCATCGCCCATTCTGCGCAGCCTTCCGGCGTCGGATAACCGCCCGGCCGTCGTTTATCGCCGTCAGGGTGACCGCCACCTGCTGGTCGAATATGGCCCGATCGTGCTGGATATCGAACTGCGCCTGCGCATCCACGCCCTGATGCTCGATATCCAGAATTCCGATATTTGCGGAATTATCGATATCACACCCGGCATCCGCTCCCTCCAGGTCCATTTCGACAGCCGCGTCCTGCCGCAGTCGGATCTGCTCGATAAGCTTGAGGCCGCTGAGGACCGTCTGGGCACGCTTGATGATTTCGAAATTCCATCGCGCATCGTTCACCTGCCGCTGAGCTGGGGGGACCCGGCCATCTACCAGACGATCAACAAATACATGGCGTCGGTGCGTGACGATGCGCCGTGGTGTCCGGACAATATCGAGTTCATCCGCCGCATCAACGGCCTCGACAGCATCGATGATGTTCATCGCACTGTGTTCGACGCCAGCTACCTCGTCATGGGGCTGGGCGATGTCTATCTGGGGGCACCGGTCGCCACGCCGATCGACCCGCGTCATCGCCTGGTCACCACCAAGTACAACCCTGCCCGCACCTGGACGCCGCCCAATGTCGTCGGCATCGGCGGCGCATATATGTGCATCTACGGCATGGAAGGCCCCGGCGGCTATCAGCTGTTCGGCCGGACGATCCAGGTGTGGAATACCTATCGCCAGACCGACGCCTTTGTCGACGGCAAGCCCTGGCTCCTGCGCTTCTTCGACCAGATCCGCTTCTTTCCGGTCAGCCATGACGAGTTGACGCAGTGGCGCCGCGACTTCCCGCTCGGCCGCCGCGTCATCAAGGTCGAAGACAGCGTCTTCCGCCTCAAGGACTACCGCGCCTTCCTGTCCGCCGAGGCCGACAGCATCTCTGAATTCCAGGACAAGCGTGAAGCCGCCTTCCGCGCCGAGCGCGACGACTGGCAGCGCCGCGGCGAATTCGACCGCGTCGCCGCCCTGACCGCCGAGGACACCAGCGACACAGCCGCCGAGTCCATTACCGCCCCCGAAGGCAGCGAACTGATCGAATCCCCCTTTGGTGGTTCGATCTGGAAGATCAATGTCCAGGCCGGCGACCGCGTCGAAAAGGGCGCGACCATCGCCATCATCGAGGCTATGAAGACCGAGTGCGGCATCACCGCGCCGCACGACGGCATTATCCGTGCCGTCTATGTCGGCGAAGGCAAGCCGGTAAATCCAGGCGCGCCGCTGCTGGCCCTGGAGGCGCTATGAGCCTCAACCGCCTGAGCGCGCGCGCTATCGCCGAGGCCGTGACGACCGGCCGGACCTCGGCGGCCGCGATCATCGAGGAGGTATTGGCGCGCTTGGCGGCCTATGACGCCGTCCAACCACAGGCGTGGATTTCGCGCGCGACGCCGGAAGCCTTACGCGCCCGTGCCGCCGAGATCGACGCACGTATCAAAGCCGGAGACACCCTGCCGCTGGCCGGCGTGCCGTTCGCTGTCAAGGACAATATCGACGCTGAAGGCTTCGATACGACGGCAGCCTGTCCCGCCTTCGCCTATCGGCCCGAAGCCAGCGCGACCGTGGTTCAAAGGGCGCTCGACGCGGGGGCAATCTTAGTCGGCAAGACAAATCTCGACCAGTTTGCCACCGGCCTCAACGGCAGCCGCTCACCCTATGGCGCGCCGCGCTGTGTCTTCCATCGCGACTATGTCAGCGGCGGTTCCAGCTCGGGTTCGGCGGTCGCCGTCGGCGCCGGGCTGGTCGCCTTCGCCTTTGGCACCGACACGGCCGGTTCGGGCCGGGTGCCTGCTGCCTTCAACCATCTGACCGGTTTCAAGCCGACGCGCGGACGGTGGAGCACGACCGGACTGGTGCCTGCCTGCCGGACGCTCGACTGCATCACCGTCTTTATTGAAGACGCGCGTGATGCCGCCCTGATCGACGCCGTGGTCGGCGGCTTCGATGCATCGGACGCGTATTCTCGGCCCCTTGAAACTATAGACCGCCCTGTTCGACGGATCGGTATCGCTCGCCTGGCGCAACTCAACTGGTGCGGCGATATCCATTCCGAATATCTCTACAGCCAGGCACTCAACCGTCTGTCCGGACTCGGTTTCGAACTGGTCGAGATCGATCTGGCGCCGTTGAGCGCTGCCGCAGCCCTGCTTTACTCCGGGCCATGGGTTGCTGAACGCACCGCCGCCGTTTCCAATTTTCTGGAAAAATCACCTGAGGCCTTCGACCCGACCGTCCGCCACATCGTCGAAGGCGGCCGCCATGTCACCGGCGTGGAGACCTTCAACGGCATCTACAAACTGGCAGATTACAAACGCCAGTCGGATGCCATGTGGGACGATATCGACGTCCTCATGCTTCCGACGGCCCCGACCATTTACCGCGTGGTCGAAATGCAGGCGTCCCCCCTGGCGCTCAACGCTAATCTTGGCCTTTACACCAATTTCGTCAACCTGCTCGACATGGCCGCCGTTGCCGTCCCGGCAGGCTTCCGGCCGAACGGCACCGGCTTCGGCATAACCTTTATTGGCCCCGCCTGGACGGACTTGAGCCTGCTCGCGCTCGCCAGCCAGTGGGCCGGCAACACCACCTACCCGGCTCCAGGCCTCGACACCTCAAAGGACCATCGCATGGACACCATCAAGCTTGCCGTCGTCGGCGCCCACCTGAAGGACATGCCGCTGCACTGGCAATTGACTTCACGCAACGCGACGTTCGTCAAGGCGACGACGACGGCCGAAACATACAAGCTCTACGCAATGGCGGGCTCCTTGCCGCCCAAGCCTGCGCTCGTCCATGACGCCGACGGCGGCGCTGCGATCGCCGTCGAAATCTATGAGCTGGATGTCTCAGCCTTCGGAAGCTTTGTCGCCGAAGTGCCCCCGCCTCTGGCGATCGGCACAGTGACGCTTGCCGACGGTGAACAGGTTAAGGGCTTCGTCGCCGAACCACGTGCACTTACAGGCGCAACCGACATCACGCACCTTGGCGGTTGGCGCGCATACATTAGCCAAGGCTAGTTCGCGCCATGTGTGGACGGCGCCTGGTTGGCAAGAACTTTTTTGACCCTTTGTACCCGTTTGCTGGTCGGAGCGGCCATGTGTCCGGCCTTTGATGCGGCGTTTCACATGAGCCGCTGGCCATAGCGCTCTCCGCAGATCGAGGTCCCGGTCAAAAGCTCGCGCTTGGAAGCGCAATGGCACAATTGGGTTGTCCTGATCTTCGGGCCGATTAGCGTGGGTGCGTTAGGTCGTTATGGCTCTCTCCAACAGGGTGACGCAGATCGTTCTGCGATATCTCGGATTATGCGGCGGTAGGTGTGCTGCGATACTCTTCACCGGTCCTCATCATTGCCCAGGCCGTTCGCGCCATCTTACTGGCCAGGGCGACGGCTGCGATCTTTACCGACCGGCGCTCCATGAGCTTCGCCAGCCAAGGATGCCTCGTATAACCTAACTGCTTGGCTCGACTGATGACAGAGAGCGCCCCGACAACCAGCAACTGGCGCAGTACCGGTTGCCAGCCTAACTGATGCCGCCGAGCTTCTCCTTGCCGCCGGATGAGTTCTGTTTGGGCACCAGCCCTATCCATGCGCTGAGATCACGGCCACTGCGGAAAGCGGCTGGGTCTGGATCATTAGCGACGATGGCTGTGGAGATCAGGGGGCCGAAGCTCGGAATGGCCTCAAGCCGGCGGCTTAAACTGTTGGTTCGGTGCAAGGCCATAACCCGGCGATCCAGTTCCAAGACATGGCGCTTTATCAGGCCAAGCTGATCGGCCAGAACAGAGAGGCAAACCTTCGCTTCCATAGGAACCGGACAGTCTTCGTCCTTCGCGATGACTTCCAAGAGCGCATCCACGCCATGCCGACCGATGCCAGCAACAATCCCGAACTCGGCTAAATGAGATCGGATGGCATTGATGAGGTTCGTCCGCTGGCGGATCAACATCTGCCTGGTCTTGTGTAGCCCCATAATAGATTGCTGCTCCTCGGTCTTGATCGGCACAAAGCGCATGGTCGGGCGCGTAACCGCCTCACAGATCGCTTCGGCATCGACAGCATCATTCTTGTTCCGCTTGACGTACGGCTTAACATACCGTGGCGGCATGAGCCTGACATCGTGACCCAGCTTGACCAACTCACGTGCCCAGTAATGACCGGTCGCGCACGCCTCAATGCCTATGAGGCAAGGCTTTAAACTCGAAAAGAAAGCGATGACTTGGCGCCGCTTCAACTGCCGGCGAACGACAACAGTCCTGCCAGAACTATCGCCATGAACCTGAAATACGGACTTGGCGATATCAAGCCCAACTGTGCTAACCTCTTCCATGGATGGCTCCTCCACATGCGGTCTTCAACACATCGCAACATGGCACATTACGATGCCGGTGGAAGGAGCCGTCCACAGCGTCGTTAGCGGAACTGAAACAATCTGGGTGTCTGTTCGCTATTCGACGCTCTGAAGCAGACACCTGGTCGTTCCAACAAGACGCTGGACTACGGCTGTAATTGAGCCTTAGACGTCACGTCTGCCATTATAAATTTCTCCGCCCGAAGCGGCATAATGCATCAGTACATGCGCGGCAGGTTCACGGCAGACGTCGCGATGAACCTCGATACCCCGTACGCTGAGCGCCCCAACCCAGTCTTCGGCCTTGGCGCCTTCATCGAACCCCGCCTGCCGCGCATCGGCTTCGCGCGCCGCACACACCAGTTTTCGCACGCCCGACCAGGGTACGGCGCCATAACACATCGCACACGGCTCACAGCTGGTCACCAGTTCCATGGCAGAGCTGCACTGGCTGAAGTCGTAGCTGTTGAGCGCGCGCTGCGCCAGCATGATGGCAACCATTTCAGCGTGGAGAATGCAGCAGCCCTGCGCCACAACGACGTTGACGCCCAGGGCCACCAGCTTCCCGGTCTCGCTCTCAAAAACGCCGGCGGCAAACGGCCCGCCGCCGGTATCGGCATTTCGCCGCGAGGCCTCGACAACAAACGTCATGCGGTCGTCGCTTGCTGGAATCACCATGCCGCGAGCGTTGATATCGGCAACCCAGTCTGGAACGGAGAAGGAGAAGCTGGCTGTCATGGAATGCTCACTGGCCTGAAACGGATGTGCACGGATTACCGGAAGGGAGGTTCTTCGAAGGCCCTGAGTTTGCGGGAATGCAGGCGGGTGCCGAAGTCGCGCAGGATTCCGA
>CAMLPZ010000011.1 GCA_946482045.1 uncultured Asticcacaulis sp. | reverse complement strand
ATCTGCGCGCGCGGCAAGACGATCCAGGAGGCCCGTGACAAGGCCTATGCGGCGATCAATCAGATCGACTGGCCAGGCGGTTTTTACCGCACCGATATCGGCTGGCGCGCCCTTTAAGCGGCGATCTTTGGCCGCCTAATACGCAGTCTGCGCTTGCAGGTACTTGAGTACCTGCGGCGCTTGCCGGCTATTTTGCGACTCAAATCTCTGGCTTAAAGTTTAAGCTCCGTCTTTCGGCGCCAGTCGTCGCAGTCTGCGCTGGCGGGTACTTAAGTACCCGCGGCGCTTGCCGGCTAGCCTGGCATCCAAAATTCGGGCTTAAAGGCTGACAGCGCTAAAGATGGATGCGCGCGTAGAGATCTTGTGCCCACGTGACGAGTTCGTTGAGCAGGTTTGCATTGATGTAGATCGACAGCAGTAGACCCAGCGTCGCGATCATCAGGTGCAGCAGTATCCAGAAGTGGTTCAGCCGCACGCCGCGCAGCCAGTGGCCACGGCGTTTGTGCGCTGCTTTGGCTGCCGTGAAGATATTGTCGAGCGGTTCGCCCGGCAGCAGGCGGTCGAGATAGGCCTGGCTTTCGCGGATGATCTCCATGTGCAGCGAAAAGCGCTCATAGTGCTTGGCGCAGAACGCCGCGCCGAACAGGCCCAGGAACATCAGGAACAGCGTCAGCGGCAAGTCTGCCTGGGTCAGCTCATGGCGCGTGATGAAGCCGACGACCGCCGCGGAAATAGCGATAATCGCACCGGACACGGCCGAGCGCTGCGTTTCGTTGTGGCGCGCGTGTAACCAGCTTTCACGGCTGTATTCGCGTACGGTCTCGCAGAGTTCGTGCTCGGTGTCCATCCTGCCCCCTTATCCTACGAGCCTAACACAGATCGGGACAGGCGCTACACTACACACCAGGCGTCAGGCTTCGATCATGTAGGTGAAGGGCTTGCCGCGCGATTCGGGCTCCCAGCCGTCAGCGATGGCCTTGCCGATCTGGACGGCAACGTCGTGCTTTGAAACCTTCGGGCGCTGGGCGTGGCGGCTGGGTTTGGGGAACGGGTATTCAAGCAGCAGCACCTTCTGCGGATTTTCGTCGTGCTGGACCGAGATACACAATCCCTTGGCGCCATCCACCGTCGCCCATTGTGGCTCACGGTGGATGTGCCAGCGGTATTTGACCCCATCGACGATCGCTATGTCTTCCATCGAACGTTTGGCCTTGGCGACCATGTTATTTTCCTTTTGGAACCAGGGTATCGGCTCCGCTTGACCCATTGACGCATGTCTTGATCCCATACGCCAAACTTGGTGGCGCCGCAAAGGCAAGCCATCAGGGCGGTCAAAGGAAGGCCTTCTTTACTGAGTCTCCGGAACGAGGGCCTTCAGGATCGGTTTGACGAAGGACTGGGTCTTGAAGTCATAAAGCAGAAAGTCGCTGGAAAACTGCCAGTAGCCGAAGGCGAAGCCGTACTTTTCAGCAGTGCGGGCGACCGTTGAAGTCCACAGCACCCGGTCTTCCATCGCGGCCTTGTCATAGGCGCCAAATTCACCCAGGAAAACGGGCCGGTCATTGGCCTTCGCCCAATCCGATACGGCTTTGAAGTCGGCGTCGATCTGCGCGATCTCTTCCGGCTTGCCAAAGCGGATGTCTTTTAGTTTGGTGATCTCGGGCGGTGCCCACGCAGCGCCCTGATGGGTGAAGTGGAACGGATCATAATAGTGGAAGGTGGCGATGATGTGCCGGTCATCTTCCGGCAGTTTCAGGTCTTTCAGCGTGTTGCGGCTGTTCCACTGCACGCCGCCAATGATGACATTGCGCTTGGGATTGGTCTTGCGGATGATCGCCAGCACTTCGGGGAAGGTGGCGTTCCAGGTGGCGGCGTCGAACTGACCATGCGGCTCGTTCATCAGCTCGAAGACGACCGTGTTGGGCTCATTGCTGTAGCGTTCGGACAGTTGCGACCAGACGGTCTTGAGTTTTGGTGTGCAGGCGGCAATGTCTTTGGAGCAGGCATCGAAATCATGCTCGTCGAGGATGACCGTCAGGCCGTTTTTCTTGGCATTGGCGACGACCCAGTCCAGCCGGTTCAACCACTTCGGATCAAGCGTGTTGTTGCCATCCAGGAATTTGAAGGTGAAGAGCACCACGCGCACAGTCGAAAAGCCGGCGGCCTTGATCTCGGCGAAGTGCTTTTCCTTGTAGTTGCCCTTTCCGCCGTCCTGCCAGAACGGGTCGTATCCGATGATGTTGACGCCCCGGCCCATCTGGCGGACCTGATCATGGGCGGAGATTTCGCTGAACTGCGAGACCGTCGGCGGCGGATTGGGCGCGGGGTTGTCGGCGTGAACGGACGAAGCGGCGAGTGCGGCCGCCAGACAGACGCCTGTCAGCAATAATTTCAGCATAGTCTCCTCCGAATTCTTATATCGATTTTCGGAAAGCCTATCGCTTGAGACCATTCTTGTCGAGCGCCGTCAAAAGTGCCGATTTGAAACCCTCTTCGTCATCGAAGCGTGCCGCGATTGGTAACGGGGTAATGCGCGTGCGCCATTCGGACGACAGCTTGATCCAGTCCTTTTCGGTGGTAACAAGTTGCGCGTCGCCGGCCTTGGCGGCCAGTTGATTGAGAGTATCATCGGACAGGGCGGCGTGGTCGGGAAAGCCTTGGAAGCCGGCGACGGCCAGGCCGACGGATTTCAGTGTGGCTTCAAACTTCCACGGCTTGGCGATGCCGGCAAAGCCATAGACGGGGCCGGTGAGGGCGGACGCCTGCGGCACCAGCCGCGCCACGAAGACCGGCCGCGATGACAAAAGGTCCAGCAGGCCTGCGTCAGGAGTCGAATCGTCAGGCATCCACAGGACCACGATATCGGCGCGCGCCAAGCCTTCATCAAAGGGTTCGCGCAAAGGGCCATAGGGGCAGATTCCGCCATCGCCAAACGGCCAGGCACCATTTTGTGTATCGCCGTCGACCACCAGCACATGCAGGTCCTTGGCGATCTGGAGGTTCTGGTGCGCGTCATCGACGATAACGATCTTCGCCTCGTCTTCCAGCGACCTGAGGCCCGCGGCGCGGTCCTTGGCGATCATGAAAGGCGCGCGTTGGGCGAGCATCAGCGGTTCATCGCCGACTTCGGCGGCGGTGTGTTTGACCGGATCGACGCGGACAGGACCTTCAAGGGTACCGCCATAGCCTTTCGAGAGGCCGATGGCGCCGTCGATGAGGCGCAATATCTCGGCAGTGATTGGCGTCTTGCCTGAGCCGCCCAGCGTCAGGTTTCCGACGCTGATGACAAACAGGGAAGAGCGGTAGGGGGTGGCCCTCGCGCGCTTGGCGTCGTTGACAGCGCGCCAGATCAGCGACAGTGGCCATAGTGCCGGGCGCCACCATGGCGCGCCGTGCGCGTCGCGTTTGTACCACCATGCGGGCGTATTGAGCGTCATGGTCGGGCGCGTTCCGGCAGGAGCGGGAGAAGCGCTTGCCAGACGCGGTCGAGCGTGCCGGCCTCGACCCGGCTGACCTCGAGCGCGCGGGCGTCGGCTTCGGCTATGGCTTCGGGGGTGCGCAGCAGCTCACCACTCAGGAAGGCCAGTTCATCCGGTCCGTGTACGCGCCAGCCAGCGCCCGCCGTCAGCAGCGTGCCAAAAATGCCTTCCCAGTTACTGATGTCGTCGCCAGTAATGACGCTTTTGCCCAGACGTGCCGCTTCCAGAGGATTGTGCCCGCCGATCCCGCTCAGGAAGCTACCGCCCATGATGATCAGATTGGCCAGCGAGAAGAACAGCCCCAATTCGCCCAAGGTATCGGCCAGATAAATCTGGGTCTCGGCGGCGATCTTTTCGCCCTGCGAGCGTTGCGCCACATTGAAGCCCAGGGCTTCCATGTCGAGGCGGATTTCCCCGGCCTTGATCGGATGGCGCGGCACCAGAATCAGCAGATCGCCACTGCGGATTTGATGTTCCAGGGCGCGAACGATGATATTGTCCTCGCCGTAGTGGGTGCTGGCGGCGACGATTGCCCGCCGGCCGCGTAGGGCGTCGCGCAAGCTGGCCAGTTCCGTTGCATTCACGCTCAGCGGCGCGCCGATGGTTTTGAGATTGGCCTGGGCCGCCGGAGTCACCTGCATGGCGCGCAAACGCGCTTCGGAGGCGTCGTCCTGCGCCATGACAAGCGCGTAGCCTTTAAGCAGTTCCGTCATGCTGCGGCGAAAGGTCTGCCAGCCGCGGAACGTCTTTTCGGTGATGCGCGCGCTCAAAAGCGCATGCGGGATGTGGCGCTGCGTCAGGCTTTGCAGCAGGTTCGGCCAGATGTCACTCTCTATAAAAACGGCCAGGCGTGGCTGCCAGTGATAGAGAAAGGCTTCGACGGCCTGGGGCGTGTCGATCGGTGTGTATTGGTGGATAACGCCTTCGGGCAGGCGGCGCTTCAGGATTTCAGCCGAGGTTGTGGTCGCCGTGGTGATCAAAAGGGCAAGGTCCTGCCGTTCGGTTCGCAGGCGCTCAAGGATTGGTATGGCCGACAGGCTTTCGCCGACGCTCACGCCGTGAAACCAGACGATCGGCTTATCGGGTTTGGCTCGCGTGATTTGCCCAAGCCGCTCGGCGAAGCGCTCAGGGTCTTCCTTGCCCTTGGTGACGCGGTCCCGCAGCAGTTTCGGCGCAAAGCCATGAAAAGCCCTTGCGGCGCCGCGATAGATGGCCAGAGCCAATGTCATTGCGCGTCGTCCGTTTCGGCGCCCTGTTCGGCGCGCTGTTTTTCCTCCCAGCCGATCTGGCGGCGGCCGCCCGTGCCGCGTTTGGCGCCCGTCAGGTCATCGGCGCGGTCAGTGGCTTCGATAAGAGTCTGTTCGGCTTGCAGGCGCAGGCGCTCGAATTCCTCTGCGTTTACCGATGGTGAAATCGCTGGCAGGACGCGCCATACCATGGCGCCGCGATTGAAGGGCAGGGGCAGGCGCATCCGGTCCCAGGTATCAAACTCGACATAGTGTTTGGCCGATTGCCCGAGGCAAACCAGCACGGCGCCACTCATCTGCGACAGCTTGAGGCTGCCTTCGGTCATGGTCCGCGCCGGACCTCGCGGGCCATCGGGTGTCGTCGCCACGCCCTTGCCCTCGCGCAGCCAGCGCAGCATGTCGCGAAAGGCCTGGGCGCCGCGCTTGTCCTTGCCGGGGTTCGACTTCTTGGCGGACGAGCCGCGGATCGTATAGCGCCCGAAATCGTCTGTGACTTTGGTGATGACGTCGCCAAACTTGGAGGTCGAACTGAGCACGGCGATCGGTTGGGCGTTTTCAAGCGGCCAACTGGAATGGCCAAAGTGCAGGCGCTCGTGCCAGAACATCAGCACCACGGGGGTGTCGCTGGCCCAGACCGCCTCGACCTCGGCGCGGCCTTCGCTCTGCCAGCGCGTGGTGGCATAACAGAACTTCAGGTAGGCGGAAATCAGGCTGCCCAGCAGGTTTTGCAGTTTGCGGCGTTTCAGAAGCTCTTTCATGCGGCCTCCGGAGAGGTGCCGAGTTGCGTCGCGGCAAGGCGGCTGTAGAGCCCGCCCGCGCGCATCAGGCTGTCATGCGTGCCGTGCTCCCGGATCTGGCCCTTGTCGAGGACCAGGATCAGGTCACAGTTGCGCACGGTCGACAGGCGATGGGCGACGACAAAGGTCGTTCGACCTTTCATCAGGCGTTCCAACGCCTGTTGTACAAGTGCCTCAGACTCGGTGTCGAGCGCCGAAGTCGCTTCGTCCAATAGCAGTAAAGGGGCATTCTTCAGAAAAGCGCGGGCGATCGCAATCCGTTGTTTTTGCCCACCCGAAAGCTGTGAGCCAGCCTCGCCCGCACGGGTGTTGTAACCCTGCGGCAGGGTTCGGATAAAGCCATCGGCGGCGGCGTCCCGCGCGGCTTGTTCAATTTCAGCAGTCGTGGCGTCAGGACGGCCATAGGCGATATTGGCGTGGATGGCGTCGTCGAATAGGAAGGGGTCCTGCGTCACCAGGGCGATGCTGTCGCGCAGCGAGGCGAGCGAAATCTGGCGGTGGTCGACACCGTCGAAACGGATCGCACCTGAGCTCAGGTCAAAGAAACGCGGAATCAGGTTGAGCAGGGTCGATTTGCCGGAGCCGCTTGGGCCGACCAGGGCGATGCTTTGCCCAGCTGAGACGTCGAAACTGACCTCATGCAGCACAGGCGCGTCGCCATAGGCAAAGCTGGCCTTGTCAAAGCTCAGGCGCTTGAAGTCGCGAGGAAGTGTCACCGCATCGGCGGCCGAGGTGATCTCCGGCTTGATGTCGAGGGCCGCGAACAGACGTCGCGCGGCCGTCATACCCTGGCTGAACGTGCCCTGCAGGCCCGTCAACTGCCGCAGGGCCTGGCTGGCGATCCCCAGCGCTGTGACAAAGCCGAAGAGATCGCCTGCGGTGATGAAGCCGCCTTGTGCGCGCCAGCCGGCGTAGGCTAAGAGCCCGGCCAGCAGCAGGCCGGTCAGCAGTTCGGTGGCTGGCGCGGCCATGGTGCGGGCATTGGCGCCTTTGATCATATGGCCCTGGCGGCGGTCGATGACGTCGCCGACGCGTGTTTCTTCGGCTGTTTCCTGGTTGCTGACCTTGACGACCTTGATGCCATCCAGACTTTCCATGATGGCGGTCGACAGGCTCGAGGTCTCGGCCATGGCGCCCTGCGCCGCCTTGCGGGTGCGTTTAAGGTATGTGCCCATAACCAGGCCAATGACCGGCGCGATCAGAAGTACGGCCAGCGTCATGGTCCAGTCGAAATAGATCATGTTGGCGATGGCGCCTATGGCGATCAAGGCGCTTTGGACGTATTGCACCAATCCAGTTGAGGCGGCGTCGCGCACCAGGTCGGCATCGTACAGCACCGACGACAGATGCTGGCCGGAATGGGCTTTTTGCAGCCGGCCAAGATCGGCGTGGACAAGGCGGGAAAACAGATCGCGCTGGATATTGCCGACCAGGCGATTGCCGACCGTGTTCAGCGATACCGTCAAGCCGCGCTGGCCGGCGAAGCGGACGATGACCGCGCCGATGGTGATCAAGGGGATCATCAGCATCGGATTGGCGACGACGGCGGCGACAATTTCGGCGGGCAGAAAATCCAGCGACTTGCCGGAGGAGCTGTGGAACAACAGGTCAACGGCCGATCCCATCAGTACGCCAAACAGCGTGGTTGCCAGTGCGACGATGACCGCGCAGACCAGGGCAATCCCGAGAAGGCGCTTTTGTGCCGCCAGGTACTGCGTCCAGATCCGGCGGACGATCGCTTTCGCCGGCATCGCAGTCGGAGGCAACGTATTTGGGGGCACGGGTTTGGGTTCGAGCGGCATTCGGTCTGGCAAAAGGTTTGTCAGTATTTATATGGGTTTATGCGTCATTTCCGTAAGCCTGTCGCGCGCTTTTGTGTTAATGGCGGATTCCTTGCCGCTCAAGCGCCGCCTGGCTCCTCACATGCGCTCGGGCGCGCAGTCGTGCTTGCCGAAGCTAAAGCTTCGGAAAATTGTTTTGAGGCCGTTTTTGAAGCTCTACCCCAAGAAATTTCGCCAGACCAAGTTTCCGACGGAGACGCGTGCCCAGCGTTTCGGCACTTACCTGCACTACCTGTGGGGTGACCACGCCTATCTGCGCCTCGGCTTTACCAATGCCCATTGGATCGACGACAAGATGCTGCGGACCAACCAGCCGTGGCCGTTCCAACTGGCGCAGTGGAAGAACAAGGGCATCAAGACGGTCATCAACCTGCGTGGCGGGTTCGGGTCCTTCTATTACCTGGAAAAATATGCCTGTGAGAAGCTGGGCCTGAAGCTGGAGAATTTCGGCCTGACCTCGCGAAGCCTGCCGACGCGCGACGAAATCTTCGCGGCGAAAGCGCTGTTTGACCGTATCGAATATCCGGCCCTGCTGCATTGCAAGTCGGGCGCCGATCGCGCCGGCATGATGAGCGTCCTCTACGCCCACCTGCATCTCGGCCAGCCGATCGAACAGGCGCGTCAACAGTTGAGTTTTAAATACCTGCACATGAAGGCAGGTCTGACCGGCGTGCTCGACTATCTTTTCGAGGTCTATCTGCGCGACGTCCAGCCGCGCGGCATCAGCTTTCTGGACTGGGTTGACAGTCCGGAATACGATCCCGCAGCCATCAAGGCGGACTTCAAGGCGTCGTGGTGGGGCACGCTGATGACCGAAAAGCTGCTGAGGCGCGAATAATGCCGGTAGAGAACGAACGCAAATACGTCTTGAAGCCGGACTTCGACGCAGGTCGTCTGACGGGCTGGACAAAGCACGCCATACGGCAGGCTTATCTGGACGATGGCCCGCGCATTCGCCAGCGTGGCGATGACTATATCTTCACCTACAAGAAATGGGTGCCGCAAGCCGGCGAACTGGTCGAGATCGAAACGGCCATTTCCGAGGACGATTTCAACCTGCTGTGGCCGTTATGCGTCCAGCGGGTCGCCAAGACGCGCTACGTGCTTATCCAGGATGAGGTCGAATGGGTCGTCGATTTCCTGTGTGACGACCAGGGGCAGGTCTATTTCGTCGTGGCTGAAGCCGAACTGCCGCGCGGCCAGGCGGTGCCCCGCCACATTCCGGCGGAAATAGAAAGCGGCATCCTCCATTCGGTGGCCGCCGCTGACAATCGCTTTACCAACAAAAAGCTCTCTGACCGCGTCTACGCCGCCAGCCTCTATCAGTTGGTGGGTGGTTAGTTTATTCGCCAGCCGTCGACGGATCGATCAGCTTGTGCGCGTGGATGACGAAGTAACGCATCAGGGCGTTGTCGACCGTCGACTGCGCTTTCATGCGCCACGCCTTGACGGCTTCGGCATTGTTCGGATAGGCGCCGACGAATTCGATCGCCTTCAGGTCCTTGAAGGTGGTGCCGTTCAGGTCTTGCAGTTCGCCGCCGATGACGAGGTGGAGAAGTTGTTTGTCGCTCATGGTACCGCTCGATACTTAAGGGTTTTCCAGCGTCAGCAGGTGGGCGCAGCGCCGGATGATTTCGGGAAACAGCGCCGGACCGGAACAGATCAGGCTGGGTTTGAGGCTATCCTTGGCATTGAAACCGTAAGGATTTCCCAAATGATCAGAGACAATGGCGCCCGCCTCCTGGGCGATCAGGGTCGCGGCGGCCACGTCCCAGTCGCGTTTGGGCGTCAGCGCCATGGTAAAGTCGGCGCGGCCGGCGGCCACAACGCACATGCGATAGGCGACGGAAGGGCGTGACTGGACGCTGAGGCGCGGCCAGGCTTCGGGCCAGATGTCGCGGCCGAACAGGCGCGAATCGCCGACGACTTCGGCGTCTTCCAGGGTTTGACGGTCGCGGGCATGGACCGGCTGGTCGTTAAGCTTTGCGCCCTGACCCGCCGCCGCGCTGAAGAGTTCATGCGCGTCGGGCGCATAGACGACGGCCGCTATGGGGCGTCCGGCCTCGACGATGGCCAAGGCGATCGTCCAGTAAGGGCTGCCCTTCGACAAGCCCATGGTGCCGTCGATCGGATCGAGTACGAACGTCCGGGCGGCATCGAGGCGCTCGGCGTTATCGGGCGATTCCTCGCTCTGCCAGCCATAGTCGGGGCGGGCTTCGAGCAAGGCTTCCTTGAGCCAGAGATTGACCTCGGTATCGGCATTGGTGACGATGGACCCGTCGGCCTTGAAGCTGGTGATCAGCCCGTGCGCCTTGAGGTGCTGCGCCAGGGCGCCGGCGCGGCGCACCTTGTCTATGATCAGCTCAAGATCGGTGGCCGCCGCGGCGCTTGCCATCACTTGCCCCCGACACTCAAGGAATCGATGAGCAGGCTGGGCGTATCCATGGTGCCGCGGATCTCCAGGTCGGAGGCGGGGACAAGGCGCTGGTACATGTGGATCAGGTTGCCGGCGACGGTGATTTCGTTGACAGGATACTGGATTTCGCCGTTTTCGAACCAGAAGCCCGAGGCGCCGGCGGACCAGTCGCCGGTGTCGGAATTGACGCTGGGGCCGAACATCGAGGTGACGATCACGCCCTTGCCGACGTCTTTGAGCAGTTCGGCGCAGGACCTAGGTCCTGCCGTAAGTACGATATTGTGTGCTCCGACGCCCGGAGGGCTGGCAAGGCCACGTGAAGCGTGGCCTGTCGTCGTCATGCCGAGTTGCCGCGCCGAGGCCGTGTTGAGCAGCCACGTCGTCAACACACCGTCCTCTATGAGCGACATGCGCTTGGTGGCCACGCCCTCGTCGTCGAACAGACAGGAGCCGAGACCGCGTACGCGTAAGGGATCGTCAATGATCTGGATTGACGGATCGAACAGTTGCTGGCCCAGCTTGTCCTTAAGAAAGCTGGATCCGCGGGCGATGGCCGTGCCGGAAATGGCGCCCAGGAACTGGCCGATCAGCGACTTGGCGATCCGCTTGTCGAACAGGACCGGCGCCTTCTGGGTCGGTATTTTGCGTGCACCAAGCGCCTTGATGGCGCGCTCGGCGGCAGTGGCGCCGATTTCGGCGACGCTAGGCAGGTCTTCGGCAAACCGTGTGCTGCGCCCTTCGCCATCGCGTTCCATGGCGCCGTCTTCGCCGGTGGCGATGAAGCGGCCGGACAGGAAGAACAGGCTTGTATGGTGCGTTGCCTGGAAACCATCCGAGGTCAGCATGTGCCAGCAGTTCTGGCTGTAGCCGGTCGAGGCCGCGTCGCCCTGAAGGCGCGGATCGACCTCCAGGCCGGCGGCTTCGATCGCCAGGGCCTGATTTTGCAGGGTCTCGGCCGACAGGTGCGTGTCGTCATAGATCTGCAGGCTGTCTTCCGAGCCGCCGGAGCGGTAAAGAAGGGCCGGGTCGGCCAGGCTGGCGTAAGGGTCGTCGGGCGCGAGAGACGCCATGACCACGGCGCGTTCGACCAGGCGATCGAGCGTCTGGGGCGAGAATTCGGAGACCGATACAACGGCCTGCTTCCGGCCGACGAACACCCTAAGACCCAGGTCGGCCGTTTCGTCGCGTTCGACCGTTTCCAGCTCGCCTTTGCGGATACTGACGCTTAAAGAGCGGCTCTCGGCGAAGACCGCTTCGGCGGCGTCGGCGCCGCGCGCTTTAGCGGCTTCGATCACGTCGTTCAGGCGTTCGAAAGGCGCTTGGGAAACGGGCTTGCTTCGCGTTTGCAACATGAAATTGGTATAGGCCCGCCCGCCGTCACAAGGCAAGTCTCGTTTGTGACAAATTGATGCGCAAGGGCTGGGTTTTAACCACATCGCTTAGCATTGCGTTGACTGGGCGGCTGTTAAAACCATTGCCCCTGTATGTGTAGGCGTAAGTTTGGGTGTTTTCGTGTCGCAGTTGCCGTCCTCCATTGTAAGGCAGTTTACAATCGATTGTGCGCGGCTTGCCTCCGGGATGAAGGACTTGGGCCAAAGGGTCACTTGGCGCCGACGTAGCCGCCGCCCGGACAGTCCCGACGCGGCCGTGATGCGCCGTGAACTGGCGGACACCATGCGGCCCGTCGTGCGCGGCTATCTCTGGGCGCTCGCGGCCTACTACCTGGTCAATGGATTGACCTATCGGGTGCCCGGCGATTGGGGGCTGGTGCCGGGGGCGGCCTTTGTCTCGGTCATAGCCGGCGTGCTGCTGCTACGTTACACGCGCCAGACCCATTCCATGCGCCGGCTGATTGTGGCAGGCCAAATCGCCAACTTCCTGCTGTTCTACAACACCGCTATCGACATCGCCGTCATTTATGACCCACTAAAGCTAATCTATTTCGCACTGATCCTGCCGATCTTCGCCATGTCCGGCGTCTCGATGCGCGTCGTTCTGCCGGCCGCACTTGTCAGCGTCACCACCTTCGCCACGATTGCAGCCGGGCGTGAGCCCGGCCATATCGAGCAATATGCCTGGATCGCCTTGACGGCCCTGATGACCGGCCTGTGCATGACCATCATACTGAGGGTCACTATCCTTAAGGCGGTTCGTGCAAAAGTCATGGCCGATCGTCATCGTGATGAAGCCTCGGCGCTGGCGCACAACGACGCCCTGACTGGCCTTCCCAACCGGCGCAGCTTTTTCGCTGAGTTGGAGGGGCGGTTGCGCACGGAGGAGCCTTTTGACCTTGGTCTGGTCGACCTTGACGGCTTCAAGCCTATCAATGACGTCTATGGTCACGCGGCAGGGGACGCCGTGCTTATCGAAGTCGGAAAGAGGTTGCGGGCGGCCTGTCCCGACGCCGCCGTCATCGCCCGTCTCGGCGGCGACGAATTCGCGCTGATCCTGCCGAAGCACCGCAGCAAGGACGCGTTGCAAGCATTGGGGCGGCAAATCTGCGACGGTCTGCGCCAGCCGTTTCATCTTGGCGGCGCCACAGCCAGCCTGTCCGGATCGATAGGCGTCGTGCGGGGGGGCAGTGAGAAGGTGAGTGGGACGCTGCTTCTGGAGCGCGCTGACTATGCGCTTTATCGCGCCAAGGCCGATGCCCGGGGCGAAATCGTCATATTCGACGCCCGTCACGAAGACGAGATGCGCGACTTCAACCGCGTCGACGCGGCCCTGCGTAACGCTGACCTGAATGCGGAAATGCATATCGTCTTCCAGCCGCAATACGATCTCCGGACCCAGCGGACGGTAGGGTTTGAGGCACTGGCCCGCTGGAATAGCCCGCGACTGGGCAATGTTACGCCCGACGTCTTCATCCTGGCCGCCGAGCGGTCGGGCATGATCGGCAAGCTGACGGAAATCCTGTTGCGCAAGACGCTGAAGGCCGTACGGGAATGGCCCGAAGATTTGTTCGTCACGTTCAACCTGTCGACGCGCGACCTGCATTCGCCCCGAGCCATCGATGCCATCCGCGACATCGTGGTGTCGAGCGGCGTCGCAGCCAGCCGTATCGAGTTCGAAATCACGGAAACCGCCATGATGACGGATTTCGATCAGGCGTTGAAGGCGTTGAACGCGCTGAAGGAGCTGGGGGTCAGGATTGCCCTCGATGATTTCGGCTCAGGCTTTTCCAGCTTTAGTTACCTGCATCGCCTGCCTGTCGACACGCTGAAGATCGACCGGTCCTTCATCACCCAGATCGCCAGCAGCCAGACGCGGATGATCGTTAAGACCATGATCGACCTGTGCGGCAATCTGGGATTGGAGCACATTGTCGAGGGCGTCGAAACCGAGGCGGAGTGCGCGGCCCTGCGCGAGATCAACGCCCGCTACGTCCAGGGTTATCTGTTCGCCCGTCCGATGCGCCCGGAGGCTGTCCTCGGGTACTTGGCGGCCGAATATGACCAACGGATTGAACCACTTCGCAAGGCAGTTTGACCGTCGTTATGTAGTCCAGTCTACACATTAGGCTTTCTTTCAAGGATATCTGCTACACAATCCCCAAGGAACAAGGGTGTGGTGAGCTGTGGCAGAGCAAGTGGTGGAGCGTCCTTGGCGCGGCTGGGCGAGGCGGATACAGGGTTTCCTCCTCAGTCATGGTTTGGTGGCGCCGAAAGGGTTGACATCGGCGGACGAATTCGACGCCATCTTGCCGATCGTCCGGACCTTCTGCCTAATCACCGGTGTCTACTACGCTGTTGTTATTTTTAACCGTTTCCAGACGGAAACCGGCATCGATCTCGCCATCCTGCTGACCTTGTCCGTCATGAACTCGGCCGCCAGCTTTTTCTTCTATTTCCGTTATCTGCGGAACACGAAAAGCCTTCTGCGTCTTGATATCGCCAGCGCGACCGTGAATGCGCTGCTGCTTCTCAATCCGGTTACCTATCAGCTTCTTCACTACGATCCGAACCGGCTGATCTATTTTGCCTTCCTGGCCCTGATCTTCGGCGCCACCAGCGTGCGTCTGCGCATCATGCTGCCGAGCTTTATGGCCACCCTGGCGGCTCTGATCGGTTTCGCGGTGACGAAGGGGACGATCGTCGGCAAGGACTCGGCGGTCCTGGCCATCCTGATCGTACCGGTGGTCATGATGATCTCGCTGGTCGTGCGTAACACTCTGTTCCAGGCCATCCGCGCGCGCATCGTTGCGGAGAGGCTTCACGCTGAAGCCTCGGCCATGGCGAATTGCGACGCGCTGACAAGTCTGCCCAACCGCCGCAGTTTCTTCCGCCGGATAGAGGGCTGCCGGGGCGCGCCGTTCGATCTGGCGCTGATCGATCTCGATGGCTTCAAGCCGGTCAACGACATTTACGGCCATTCGGTGGGAGATGAACTGCTGATCCAGGTTGCTCAGCGCCTGAGCGAACATTGCGGCGTGGATGGCTTCGCGGCGCGCATGGGCGGCGACGAATTCGCGGTCATCCTGCCCGGCAGCCGGTCCGAGCAGGCGTTGCAGGCGTTTGGCGCCGCTCTGTGCGATCGTCTGCGTGAAACCTACCTTTTAGGCGGCGTGGCCGCCAATATTTCGGCTTCAGTAGGGTTTGTCCGCGCGGTCGACGGCGGCTTGACCGCCTCCCAGCTGCTGGAGCGCGCCGATTACGCCCTCTACTTCGCCAAACAGAACCTGCGCGGTGCGCCGGTGGTGTTCACCGAAGCGCACGAAGCGGAGATGCATGACTTCAGCGTCGTTGACCAATCTTTACGCGCCGCCGATCTGGACAGGGAATTGTCGATCGTTTTTCAGCCGCAGGTCGACGCCGTTGAACGTCGTACGACCGGCTTTGAGGCCCTGGCGCGCTGGAAAAGCCCGCAACTGGGCGACGTCCGCCCGGACGTCTTCATCAAGGCGGCGGAACGTTCCGGTCTGATCACCCGCGTCACGCTCATTCTGCTCGAAAAGGCGCTTGCCGAGGTGTCCGCCTGGCCATCGCATTTGCGCGTCTCGTTCAACCTGTCGGCGCGCGATCTGCGCTCAAGCCTTTCGATCAACAATATCCGCGAAGCCGTGAAGCGTTCGGGCGTCGATCCGCGCCGCATCGAGTTCGAAATCACCGAAACAGCGATGCTGACCGATTTCGAACAGGCCTGCGAAGCCCTGCTGCAACTGAAGGGCATGGGCTGCCGTGTGGCGATCGACGATTTCGGCTCCGGCTATTCCAGCTTCAGCTATATTCACCGCCTGCCGGTCGACAAGATCAAGATCGACCGCAGTTTCGTGACGCAACTGGTGAAGCACGACGCGGCGCTCAAGATCATCAAGACGATTATCGACCTGTGTCGTAACCTGCATCTCGACTGCGTCGTCGAAGGTGTCGAAACGGAGCGTGAACTCAGCCAGTTGTTGCAGGTGAAGGCACGCTATATCCAGGGCTTCCTGTTTTCGCGGCCTATGCCCTCCGGTCAGATCGACGCTTATTTGCAAAACGAAGAGGTCCGGACTGAATTGCAGACCCCAGATTTGCAAAAAGAGACGGCCCGAACGGCGTTTCAGGCCGTCGGATAACGCGGTCGGTTTGATACAGCGATATTTTGGCCAAAAGAGTCAGCGGTTTTTGCCAGAAGATATCGCGACAAGGCAAAAATCTAGATCGGACTGGTGCTTCCGTCTGAAATCATTCCGATGTAGGGGCCTTGAAGCCTTCGCCTATGTAGAAGCTCGGGTGCGGCGGCTGGTTATAGGCTGTGTTCTGCCAGGCGACTGCGGCGCGATATTGCGGATCCTGCATCAGTGTCACCAAGCCAATTTCGGACGGGATAGACGTTGAGTAGATACGCAGCGCCGTATTGTCGGCCTTGCGCAGGACGACTTCCTCGCGCCAGTCACCCAAAATGTCGGCCTGCAGAGCCGGCGTGGCCTTTGTGCCATTGTTCGACGCCATGCCGTCAGCCTGGAGCAACGGCTTGGTCTCGCCGGCATTCCAGTCCCATTTCGAGATGGTGATGTTGTCGAGCAGCTCGCGCAACGGGTCGCCGTCCCACCAGATCGCGAAGTTCATCTGGCGCGGCCGCTTTTCGCCGATGACCTCGCCCTTGACGTCGTAGAGATTGTTGCTGTTCGATGCCCAGGCCTCGGCACCCGGATGGCGCGGATCGATGTCCGCCGCCACGCCGCGCCCGGTATCCTTTTCTGTATAGGTCGTCCACAGCACTTCGCCGGTGCGGGCATCGAGCAAGGCCGATCCCGTATTACCGTTCGCCCTTGGGCTTTCGTGCACACCGAATCGTTCAAGACCCGGGCGCGTCGGATCGAGGTCGCTGACATGCATGGCGTCGCCGTGGAATAGCCTGGCGGTCCAAAGTGGCTTGCCGGTGTCGTCGAGCGCCATGGAGCCGTAGATGATTTCGTCGCGGCCATCCGCATCGACGTCGGCGATGCTAAGCTGGTGGTTGCCCTGGCCGCTGAAGCCTTCGGGCACGCCGGGCCCGGTCGAGTCGAAGGTCCAGCGCTGCTTAAGCTTACCATCGCGGAAGTCATAGGCGGCCAGGGTTGTACGGCCGTAATAACCGCGCGCCATAACGGCCGAGGGCAGGGCGCCGTCGAGCCAGGCGACACCGGCCAGGTAGCGTTCGGACCGGTTGCCATAGCCGTCGCCCCACACCTCTTTGAGACGCTCGGGCGTCGGGTTGTCGCCTTCAGGCACGCGTGACGGCCAATAGGGGACTGTGTCGAGCACGCGACCGCTGATACCTTCGAAGATGCTCAAATATTCCGGGCCTTTCAGGATGCGCCCCTGGAACTGCGCCATCAGTCTGCCGTCAGGCGTCTGCACCGAGCCGGTGCGGTCTGTCTGTTCCAACTCGCCGCCGGTCGATACCCAGTCGGCATTGGCGTCGCCGACGACATTTCCCTGGCCGTCCTTCGTGCCGTCGGCGGTCTTGACGATCAGTTCGGACTTACCGTCGCCGTCGAAGTCCTCCACCATGAACTGCGTGTAGTGGGCGCCGGCGCGGATGTTGCGGCCGAGGTCGATGCGCCACAGCTTCTCGCCTTCAAGCGTATAGGCGTCGAGCAGGACAGGCCCGGTATAGCCGGCACGGCTATTATCCTGTGCATTGGTCGGGTCCCACTTAAGTACGATTTCGTAATCGCCGTCGCCGTCCAGGTCGCCGGTCGAAGCGTCATTGGCTGTGTAGGTATAGGCCTTACCGTCGGGCGTGGTACCCCCGGCCGGGACATCGAGCGCGATTTCGAGATAGTTCGTTGCCCACGGCTTGAAGACAGCAGTCGTTTCCTTGCCCGACCTGATCTGATAGCTGGAGCCGGCGGTGCCCGCGGCGTCCAGCCAGTTGCTGACGCCCTTTATGGTCTTGACCTTCTTGCCATCGCGCCAGATGTCAAAACGCTGGTTGGCGGCATCAGAGTTCAAGAGGCGCCAACTGACCAGGACGCCCGTATCGGCGGTGACCGCGATGGCGCCGCGATCCAGGCGCTCCATCTTGCGAACGGCCTGGGCGGGGGTAGCGCCGACGATCAGGGTCAGAGCGGTGGTGATAAGGGCAATACGATGGATAGACATGAGCGCGGCTTCTCTGGATTATGATTACAGAGTTAAACCGACTAAGCTGCAAAATCCGTCACGATCAAACAAAAAATGCGCATAATTGTGCAGTTCCGATCAGTTTCGCTTTGTCCAGATCGGTTTACCGGAGCCAGGAAGGCCCATTTCGGCCCATTTGGCCGAGACGCGATCGATGACGTCCTGTTCCATGTAGAGCTTCTCGCCCCATTCGCGGTGGGTTTCCGGTTCCCACTTGTTGGTGGCGTCCAGGCCAATCTTGCTGCCCAGACCGCTTTCCGGCGACGCGAAGTCGAGATAATCGATCGGCGTGTTTTCCACGACCGTGATGTCGCGCGCCGGGTCCATGCGCGTCGACAGCGCCCACATGACGTCTTTCCAGTCGCGGGCATTGATGTCGTCGTCCACGACGATGATCCACTTGGTGTACATGAACTGGCGCAGGTACGACCATGCGCCCATCATCACCCGTTTGGCGTGGCCCGGATAAGCCTTTTTCATCGAGATGACGGCGATGCGATACGAACACCCCTCCGGTGGCAGCCAGAAGTCGACGATTTCCGGAAACTGCTGCTGGATCAGTGGGATAAAGACTTCGTTCAGCGCCTCGCCAAGCACGCTCGGCTCATCGGGCGGGCGGCCGGTAAAGGTCGACAGATAGATGGGATCGCGGCGCATGGTGATCGCCGACACCTGGAAGATCGGGAATTTCTCGACGCTGTTGTAATAGCCGGTGTGGTCGCCATAGGGGCCTTCGTCGGCATAGTCATCGAGCAGGACATGGCCTTCCAGCACGATTTCGGCGTGGGCCGGAACCAGCAAGGGCACGGTCTTGGCCTCGACCAGTTCGGCTTTCTGGCCGCGCAGCAGGCCGGCGAACTGATATTCCGATAAGGTATCGGGCACGGGCGTCACCGCCGCCAGGATCAGGCCGGGATCGGCGCCGAGGACAGCCGCAGCGGGCAGGGGCTCTCTCTTGCCTCCCGCCTTCCAACGGCGGTGGTGTTGCGCGCCGCCACGGTGGGCCAGCCAGCGCATGATGGTCCGGTCCTTGCCAAGCACCTGCATGCGATAGATGCCGAGGTTATAGTCGTCCTCGCGCGAATCGGACGGGCCCTTGGTGACGATCAGCGGCCAGGTGATCAGCGGCGCCGGCTCCCCTGGCCAGCAGCCCTGGACCGGCAGACGCGTTAAATCGATGTCTTCGCCTTTCAGGACAACCTCCTGAACCGGCGCGGATTTCACCATTTTAGGTCGCATGCCCATGACGGTCTTGGCGAGCGGCAGAAGTTCAAGTGCATCCTTGAAGCCGCGCGGCGGTTCGGGCTGGCGCAGGAAGGCCAGCAGTTCGCCGACTTCGCGCAGGTCGGACGGTTCGGAGCGTTCCTTGTTGTCGAGCGTCACGCCCATGGCGACACGCTTCACATTGCCGAACAGGTTGACCAGCACCGGCATCGGCGACTTTGAGCCATCCGGCATCAGGACGTTTTCGAACAGGACTGCCGGACCTTTCTCGGCCAGCAGGCGCGTCTGGATCTCGGTCATCTCCAGGTGCGTCGAGACCGGCGTCTTCACGCGCATCAGTTCGCCGGCGGCTTCCAGCTTGGCGATAAAGTCTCTGAGCGATTTGTAGGCCATATATGTTCTCAACGCCTTAGGATATGCCGCTGACATAGGCGGGTTCGACAGCGAAGGCAAATGGGCCGATCGCCGCATGGCCTGTCTTTTCCACGATCGAACTGTTAGGACTGGCAGTATGGAATCGTCCGACAACGCATTGCTGGTTATAGGCGCCCGGTCGCTTATCGGGAGGCGCCTGCCCGAGGTCGCAGGCAATTGGCCAGGGCCGGTGCGCTTCACTTCGCGCAAAGCCCTTAATAATCAATCATTGATTTTGGATTTTGAGGCGCCAGAAGGCTTTCAGCCGGGCATGAATTTTCGCACCGTTATCGCCTGCACGCCCATATGGTTACTTAGAGAAAGGCTTTTAAATCAATTAATTAGAGTTGGCATGACCCGTCTGGTTGCCTTTTCCTCTACCAGCGTCTTCACCAAGGGCGATTCGGAAACCGATGAGGAGAGGGAGGTCGTGCGGAAACTCTCAGCAGGTGAAAAATCAATAGTTGATTTTTGTGAATCGCGCGGTGTGGCATGGACGATACTTCGCCCCACACTGATCTATGACGAAGGACATGATGAGAACGTCACGCGGATGGTGGCAATGATCCGCAAGCTTGGGCTGTTTCCGGTCTGGGCTCCGGCCAATGGTCTGCGCCAGCCGGTCCACGCCCGTGACTTGGCGCAGGCGGCGCTGGCCGCGGTCATGACACCCAAAACGAAGAACAAGGCCTACAATGTTCCGGGGGGAGAAACCCTGACCTATCGCGCTATGACTGAGCGCATCTTTTGCGCCTTAGGTCGCAAACCTTTGATTGTTGATGTGCCGCAGTGGGCATGGCGGTTGGGCTTCAGAATGCTCGAGATCGTGCAACCCGGCAAGAAGCTGAAACGTAACATTGGCATGGTCACGCGCATGAACCAGGACCTTTGGTTCGACGTTACACCGGCCGTACAGGATTTCGGTTATGCACCGCAGCCTTTCAACCCCGACTTCAGCGAAACATATCCGGGTCAGGAAGCTTCCAGCGCGTCGTGACCTGCAGCACCTTGCCAGCATAGCGGCCGGTCCAGGCGCTCTTGTTGCCGGAATTCTGCAGCGCGTCCATGATGCGGATGATCGACGGCCCGAAGCCGTAGCCCGGCGGGCTCTCGTCGACGACGACACAGTCCTTGAAATTGCCGTCGGGCTTGATACGGCATTCGGCCGTCGCCATGCCAGCCATCGCCGCTTCCTGAGCCTTCATCGGGTAAATGTCTAGGGACATCTGGCGGACGTAGCCCTGCATGTCGAGCGTGGTGAAACGCGGGTCGTGGCTGGCGACGGCGTAGAGGATCAGGCCCGACGGAATCTTGTCGGGTGTAATGATATTGCTGACGACCTTGTCGCGCGACACGTCCGGATGGTTGGTGAACCATTCGGCGGCTTCGATGCTACCGTGACGCGCCAGAATTTCGTAAAGCCGCGCGGCTTCGTCTGGATCAGCTTCGGTGCCTAGCCCGGCCTCGTACTGCCGGGCCATGGCCAGGATCGACGGCACGGCGCCGTAGCGCGCCGCCTGACGATGCCAGGTAAAGGCCTTGGCATGATCCTGTGGGACTATGTTACCGTCGGAATAGATCTGGGCCAGGCGTGTCATCGATGCAAGATCGCCCTTGGCGGCAGCGCGCTGCAGGAACTGAACGCCCAGGCCTGTGTCCTGCGTCGTCCCGCGCCCTTCGAGATAGGCGATGCCCAGTGCGTGGTTGGCCTCGACGCTGCCTTGTGCCGATGCTTTCTGGCAATAGGGGAAGGCTTGAGCCCAGGCTTCGGCCGAACTGGTGGTCGTCTTGGTTTGGCAGACGTGTTCCTGGACGGCCGGGACGCCGCGTTCGCTGGCCTTCTGGTAGAAGGTCATGGCCAGGCTTGCATCCTTTGGCACACCGTCCTTGCCTTCGTCATAGAGCCGCGCCAGGTCGTAGGCCGCGCCGCCACTGCCGCCGTCGACGGCCTTGCTGAGCCAGGTTACGCCCTGCGATGCATCGATGGCCTGGCCGTACGTCCCGTAAAGAAAGGCGTGGCCATAGGCATACTGGCTGGCGACGTCTCCTTTTTCAGCCTTGGCCTTGACGGCCGCCAGGGCTTGCGGATCAGGCCGCAGGGCCTGTTCGGACGGCGCCGCCGCGGCGGGCACGGCCAAAAGCGCGAGAGCGGCGGCAAAGGCAGTCAGTATCTGGGCTTTATGCGTCATTACGGTTCGCAGGGCTTTACGAGTCGGACCATACCGCCAATTCGTTGCCGGCTGGATCGGTGAAGTGAAAGCGGCGGCCACCGGGAAAGTCAAATATATTGCGTGTAATCTTGCCGCCGGTTGCGGTCACCGACTGGAGTGAAGCTTCGAGGTTGCTGCTGTAAAGAACCACCAGCGGTTTGACCGGTTCCGGTGACGTAAAGAAGCCGCCATCCAGCCCGGCATTGGTCGGACAGGTGTAATCTGGGCCGTAATCGGTAAAATTCCAACCGAACGCCTTGCTGTAAAACGTCTGTATAACGGGCAGGTTTTCTGCTGAAAATTCAACGTAATCGATCGTGTGGTGGGTCTTGGTCATGTGTCCAGTTTCCAGACCGCGGTCGGCTTGACAGGGGTGTCTTCGATGTCGGCGGTGGTGACGATGTCGTAGTCGGCGCAGCGCCTGAGCCCTTCCTTCGGAAAGTAGCTGCGGTGCGGATCGCCGATATAGACCGAAGATTCCGCGCCAAGGCGGCGAAAAAATGTCAGCATGGCGTCGGCCATGGGCTTTTCATAACAGATGTCGCCGGCCAGGAAGACGTCGGCCTTCGGTGCGGGGCCGGCCAGCAGATCGCCGCCATGGAAGTCAATGGCCGTGTCGTTCAGTTCGGCGTTGAGGCCGACGGCGGCTTCGCAATAGGGATCGATATCGTTGGCCAGCACGTGTGCCGCGCCGGCTTTTGCGGCGGCGATGGCGACAAGGCCTGAGCCGCAGGCGATATCGACCACGCGCCGGCCCTCGACGATCGCTGGATTTTCCAGAATGTAACGGGCCAGCGCCTGGCCGCCGGCCCACGGGAAGGCCCAGAAGGGCGGCGGCAACCTTTCGCGCGCCATATCGTCTTCGGTCATTAGCCACAAGGGCGTGACCTCGCTGGCCTGGTACAGGCGTATCGGTAGGCCAGGGACGGGCTGGATCGTTGTCTGCGCGGTTATAAAGGCCTGGCGCGCGGCGAGCTCGCTCATTCTTCCGGGGCGGCTTCGGCAGCCGATTCGGAAGCTAGGGGCGGTGCCTCCTTGGCGGCCTCGCCGGCAAACTGGTCGGCGAATTCGGGGTTCAACTGGCCGCGCACGACGCTTTGCGGGACTCGGATGACGTAAGGACCTTCGGCGTAAGGGGCCACTTCATAAGGCGCAAACAGGACGTCGATCGCGCCGAACTTGCCGTTGACGGTCGACGGAATGAGGATCAGCCGGCTGTCGGCCAGCTTAGGACAGGTGAAGCCGGACGCCGCCTGTGTCGTCGGTTCACCCACGCGCCTGGAACGCTCGATCTCGATCTGCTGGCAGACATAGGTGTTAGCGGCCGTCAGGTCAGCGCCGGTGGTGAACAGCCTGGCGGTGTTGATCAGTTCCTTGCTCGACTTGTCCCACAGCAGGGCTTCGAAGGTGCTGTTCGGGTGGGCGCCGCCCTGGAAATCATCCTCTTCGGCATAGAGCGACAAGAGGCGCGGATTTTGCGCGGCGATCTTCCAGTTGATCGAATGGAAATAGGTCGGCACCTCTATACCTTCGGCGGCCTGGTCGGTGCGGGCGGTGTGGGCGGCCGTGGCGAATTCCTTCAGCTTGCGCTCACCCGTCGTATAGAGCTGGGTATGCAGTTCCGGATGGGCCCGGATGGCTTCAGGCAGGGTCAGGCGCACCTCGGCGTCGGCATCGGCCTTGGCAAAGCCCAGCGGCGCGACGGTTAGCGGCTTGTCACCGCTTTTCGCCGTTTCGCTCTTCGGCTTGTTATCGCAGCCCGCCATCCCCAGCAGGGCCAGCGCCACAAGCGAAAGGCGTGCGATCGTCAATCGATTCCCCATGTCACGTCTCCCGGTCGGTCAAGTCTCGCGGCACTCTATTGCATCGCTGACTCTGTGTTGCTTGTCCATCGCCTTTCAGGCGAAATTTAGGGTGTGCCTTTTACGCAATGGCATTGGTCAGGTGGACGGCCAGAAGACTGACCACCCACAAGAGTCCGGTCGTCCGGTTGGCCTTGAAGAGCCGAAGCGCCAGGGGGCCATCGTCGATGCGCATGCGTGCGACCTGGCTGAAAAGGTGCAAGGCCACCAGCACCAGTCCACCGAAAAACAGCGGCGGAAGTTTGGCCAGATGCGCCGCCAGCCCGGTCAGGACGACGGCCAGGCCGTAAAAGATGCTGACGCCGTTGGCGGCGTTTTTGCCTAAGCGGCGCGCACTCGACTTGACGCCGACCATGGCGTCGTCCTCGAGATCCTGGAGCGCGTAAATAGTGTCGTAGCCGATCGTCCAGGCGATCAGGCCGGCATAGAAGACCAGCGCGGGGACGCTGAGCGCGTTGCCGACCGTAGCGTAGCCGATCAGGAAACCCCAGTTGAAGGTCAGGCCCAGCCAGGCCTGTGGCCACCAGGTGATCCGTTTCATAAACGGATAGCCGGCGACCAGAACCAGCGACATGACGCCAAGCAGGATGGCCAGAGTCCCCAGTTGGATCAGTATGCCGAAGCTGACCAGGCTGCACAGGACGATGAACAGGACAGCCTGCTTGGGGGTGATGTGGCCGGCGGGTATTGGGCGGTTACGCGTGCGCTCGACCTGGGCGTCGATATCGCGGTCAATGAGGTCGTTGAAAGCGCAGCCGGCGGCGCGCATCAGGGCCGCGCCAATGAAGAACAGAATCAGCTTGTAGATCGGGAAGTTGTTTGCCAGCCCTTCGGGGTCAAAAACCGTTTCGCCCGTCAACGGATCGACTATGAAATAGGGGCGGGCGACCGCGAAGGCCAGCCCCATGGCGCACGGCAGGAACAAAAGCCAGATGCCGACGGGCCGGTCGAAGCGGCCGAGTTTCAACCATGGCCGGGCCTTTTCGGGCGCCAGCCGGTCGACCCAGTTCGTCCGGGCGGCGTCGGGGAGCGGGGCGGTCTTTGACATGGCGTCTTGATGAGCCGGGGAATGAGGAAAGTCGAGTGTTATTTACCCTAAAAACGCGACACCTTGCCGCGGCTTAACCCGCGCGCTTGTGGAAGTGGAACTCGGTATCGCGGCTGCGCTTGGCTTCGCGGGCCGGGACGACACGCGCGTAGGGACGGCGGCCGAACAGCGTGTCCTCCATGCCGGTTTCCAGCACGTCACCCTTCTTTGGCGTCCTGAGGGCCAAGTCTTCCATAGGCGTGATGACGTACATGGCTTCCGGCGCGTAGACCAGAACCAGGCCTTCATTGCGCGGCATGACTTCGGACCAAGCCTTTAGTTGTGAATAATAGGGCTCGCGGCGCCAGGCGTCGGGCCGGTCGTGGTCAACGTCGATGCAGACCGTGCCCTTGCCCTCGAGACGCATGACGAAGCCGGCATGGTCGGGCCGCCAGCGGCCGTCCATATCGTCGTGCTTGAGCCACAAGCATTTGAAGTCCTGGCAGGCCTTGGGATGCAGGCCCCAGACACCGCAGCCACCTTCGTCGCGCACATTGTGGCAGGTCTTGCCCGGCTTCTTCTCGAAATCCTCGATTTCGTAAACCTTGCAGCACAGGGTGCAGTCGCCGCACATCTTGAGGCTGGCGCGGCGGACAGGGCTATGGGCGCCGGACGCATTCGTCGTCATCGCGGATCGGAACCTTCTGTTCTAAGCGAACGCTTCCGGTCCGCAATTCTTGGCGAATCGTGACAAATCAGGGTCAACAATTGGTTACCGCACGCGGCGGCGTTGACAATTTTTTATAGTTGTTCTTGGCGAGGCGCCAGATTTAGGCGTTGAGCGTTCTTCGGCCCGCGATCACTTCGCTATAGTCGAACAGAATGTCGGGATCAGGTTTTTTGACCTCGACCGAAAACGCCGGACAGCCGACCTGGCGCAGGACGTGGCGGATGATCGCCTCACGGGCCTTTGTTTTGGAATCCGTTTTGACAATGGTCCAAGGCGTCGCTTCGCTGTGGGATCTTAAGAGCATGTCGTCGCGCGCCTTGGAATAGTCGTCCCAGCGCTCTTGGGCGACCGCGTCGAGGCCAGAGACCTTAAGGCGCTTGCGTGGATCGCTGCGCCGGTCGTCCAGTCTCTGCTTTTGTTCGTCACGCGAGATGTCGAGCCACAGTTTTATGAGGTGGATGCCGCCGCGCTCGACCATTGCCTCGAAATCCGGCACGTCGCGGATGAAGGTTTCCTGCTCCTCTGGACTGGAAAAGCCCATCACTTTCTCGACGCCGGCGCGGTTGTACCATGAGCGGTTGAAAATCACCCATTCTCCGAAGCTTGGCAGGTGCCCGGCATAGCGCTGGAACCACCACTGGCCGCGTTCGCGGTCGGACGGCTTGGGCAGGGCGACGACACGCGTCTGGCGCACGGACAGGACCTCGGTCAGCCGCTTGATCGCGCCGTCCTTGCCGGCAGCGTCGCGGCCTTCGAAGAGGATGCAGATCTTCTTGTTGTTTTCGGTGGTCCAGATCTGGGCATCGACCAGGGCGATCTGGAGCTGTTCGAGGCGCGCCTCGGCTTCGGCCTTCTTGTCGGCTTTGTTGTCGTCCTTGGCCATGTTCGGTCTCCGCGCGTCTGTGGCGGGAGACTGCGGCAAAGGTCGATAAGAAATCAAGCTATCCTTTTGCCCTCGGCCACGACCAGGCGCAGGTGGGCGGCCGCGGCCCCGCGATTGGGCTCATAGAGGCGCGACGACACCAGGTTGTAGCGGCCCACGGAACCGCGCGGATTTTTCGGTGGTGCGCTTGTGGTTTGATAGACACCGACAAAGCGGTCGGCCTGGCCGGTACGGCCGCGCAGGGGGCACAGGCATATTTCGAAAGTCACTGTATCGGACTGGGACAGGTCGTCTTCGATCAGGACCGAATCGAACGCGCGCCACGGCGCTGATACGGTCAGCAAAAGGGGCTGTTCGCGGCGGCGGCTCATGATCAGGGCGGTGTGTACCGTATCGATAAAGGGTGAGCGGAACAGGGCCGGGAAGGCGGTGTCCTTCAGCTCATAGCCATGGAAGGCGTTCACGAACCCACCAGCCAGGCGGAAGCGATGCACATGATCGTCTCCGGACAGCATGATCAGTTGCGGAATAAGGCTTTTCAGCGCGGCCGGGTCGAATCGTTCGCGAGTGGGCGCTTGCTCGGGCGAGGTTTGCAGGCCACGCCAGTAGCTTAGGAATGTAACTGTACCGGAATGAGCCATGGCGGCCTCCTTTCGCCTGTCCCGACGCAAGAATCCTGCCGTTCGTTAAGGATACGCCTGGTACGCGAAAGCTTTTCCCGTAAAGGCACTTACCGCACGGCACGCTCATTGCTTTGACCTTCGGCAAAACCACTTAGGAGCGTCGGAATGCGCGCAATTGTTTCGAAATGGATCGTCGCCGTACTTAGCCTCGGTCTTCTGGCCGTCGCCGGTCAAGCCGCGGCAGGCTGCAATAACGGCTGTAAGCCGCCAGCGCCGCCGCAGGCGCCGCATAACCCCAGGCCCCCCTGCAACGGCTGCGGCGGTCATGGCGGCGGCAAGGGCAGCGTAGACGTCAACGTCAATGTGAATGTCAAGGCTGGCGCTTCGGCCGGTGCTTCGGGTTCCAGCACCTATTATGGCGGCGGCTACGGCAACTGGTCGCAGACCCCAGGCTATCCGCAGCAGGTCGGCGGCTTCACCGTCATGACCGCCGACGAACAGTTCGAATCTTATTCGGAGAGCAAGTCGATGACGCGCCGCATGGTTCTGCAGGCGACCTGCATCGACGACCGCGGCCTGCCGCATCCGGCGTCTCAGGTTCGCGGCGACCGCGATATCCTCGACAGCTATACCGGCGAAGTCTATCGCTGCATCGCCGGCACCCGTATGCAATGGGTCTATGCCGACTATGACGGCAAGGTGAACTTCGACGGCGGCAAGACCGTCACCTGCCAGAAGGGCGACGCCCTGTGGTTCGAGAAGGGTGAACTGACCTGCCGCAAGCAGACGGCCGCCCGCCAGTGCAACGAGCGTTCGCTGCTTCGCCGCTTTGGCGCCGGTATCAAGATCCTGACGATGACGCGCGTCGAAACCGTCAAAAAGGAGCGCCGCATCGCGGCCCAGTCGAGCCAGATGTCGACCATGAGCTTCGACGGCGGCGTCGGCGGCTTCGTCCAGTAATTAGATTGGAATGGCTCTAAGTGGATCGCCATTCCAATCTAAATTTTGCTTTGTCGCGATATTTATCCGAAAGCCGCTTCACACTTTTCGGATATCGCTCAGAAAGTACAAGCATTCCAAACTGAAAACCCCGCCCATCGAGGCGGGGTTTTTGTTGTTGGTTTCTAGCGGCTCAGTCTATTTCGCCGCCGCCTTGACTTGGATACGCATGGCCTTCGACATGTCGAGGTAGGTGTTGGCCAGCTTTTGGATATCGGCGGCGGTCACCTTTGTCAGCTGATCGCGGCGGGAGCGGATGGCTTCGATCCGGCGCGGGTCGCGCGCCGTGCCCGGCAGGACGCGGTTCCAGTAACCATTGGTTTTCAGGTCGTTCTCCAGGCGGTCAAGCGAAGGCTTGCGCGCCCGCAGCAGTTCGTCGTCGCTGATCGGCTTAGCCTTCAGGTCGGCGACGATCTCGGCCAGGGCATCGATGAAGGCCTGGCTGTCTTCGGGTTTCACCGAGGCCTGGGCACTCAGGTAGCCGTAGCCGGTAAAGGCATTCGACGCATAGGAGCCGGCATTAGGGCTGTAAGTCATCGCCTTGTTTTCGCGGATGACGTCGATCAGTCGCAATTGCAGGACGTTGGACAAAAGCTCAAGTCCGCGTGCCTGGTCCGTGTTGGAGAAGAAGTCGGAACTCGGCCAGGCGATGAAGGTCATGTTCTGGTCGGCGCGTCCCTGGTGCTCGAAGACCTGGGACAGGTCGGCCGTCGGGAACTTGACGATCGCGGCGTCAGCGGCAGGTTTAATGTCTGCGCGCGGTTTCAGCGTGGCGAAGGTCTTGTTGATTTCGGCCACGGCGTCGGCTTCCGAGATGTCGCCGACAATGGTGATTTCTACCGGCGCGGTCTTGAGTTGCGTGTCGATCAGCGCCTTGACCTGGTCGTTGGTGGTGGCAAGGAATTCTTCCTGCGGCGGAATGCCGAAACGCGGGTCGCCCGAGTGCAGGGCGGCATTGGCCTTAAGCTGGAAGACGCCTTCGGGGCTGGCGTTCAGCGATGTATAGTAGTTGGGCACGAAGGATTTCAGCCGTTCCCACGAATCGGCGCGGTAGGCCGAATCGGTGGCAAAGGCCATGAGAAGCTGCATCTGAGTGGCGTAGTCGGTCGGGTTGGTGCCGCCCGACAGGACGGTGGCGTCCTCGCCGATGTCGAAACCCATGCCGACGATCTTGCCGGCCAGGGTGTCCTTCAGTTCTGCGGCGGTCAGCTTGCCGAGACCGCCTTCCTGGACACCATGCGCCGAGGCTTCGAAGACCGGCGGGTTCTGCGACGGGGACAGGGCCGCCAGGCCGCCGGCGAAACGCACAGTGACGCCGATTTCGTCGTCCTTAAAGTCGGTCGTCTTGATGGTGGCCTTGACGCCGTTCGGCCAGGTCAGTTGGACCGCACCGATGTCCTTGATGTCTTCGCGCTTTGAGGGCTGAACGGCCGCGCCGAAATCGGCATAAGGCCATGGCTTGGCGGCGGTGACTTCGGCTTTCGCCAGTTGCGCGCCCTGGATTGCGGCATAGGTCGCGGTCAGGGCGGCGGCGTCGAGGTCGCCCGTCGTCTCACCGCTGCGCCACAGCAGGGGGCCGTCGCTGGCGAACAGGGGCGGCACGCCTTTGTTGATGGTGTCCAGGGTCAGGCGGGGCTTCAGCTCCTGGAAAAAGGCGTAGTCCTGGCTTGGTGAAGTAAAGACCTCACGCTCGCCGACGGCTTCGACAATGCCTTCGGCCAGGCCACGGTTGTTGCGCGTCTTTTCGCCCTGCATCGCCTGTTTGAACATGGCTTCGTAGTCGGCCAGCAGGCGGTCGAGTTCGGACTGCTCGGCGCCATAGAGCGCGAACTGACGCACCGTCGTATAGGCCTGGGTGAGGGCGGCCTTGGCCTGTCCGGGCTTGGGCGTGATGTTCAACTGGACGCTTTCGGCGGTGCGCTCGGCGCCGGCCTGGTAGACGCCGGCGGCGGCAAAGGCGGTTTCGGGCAGCTTGGCTTGGCGTTCCAGGCGGTCGTTCAGAAGCGCCAGGCGCAGCGAATCGATGAAGTCATCGGTGCTGCTGGCTTTCGTTTGATAGGTTTCGTCGGGCGCCTTGGACCAGGTGACGGAAATGCCGTCCGGCAGGCCCTTTTCCGTGTAGACGCCGCTGTTCTGCGGCTTCGTTTTGTATGTGCCGAAGTCGGTCTGGCGCAGAGCCTGCACGCCCCGGGCCTTCCAGTCGGAGAACCTGGCCTTGATCTTGGCCTCGATGGCGTCGACGTCGATATCGCCGACGACGATCAGGGTCGCGAGTTCCGGACGGTAGTAGGCGTTGTAATAGTCTTCGAAATCGGCGCGGGTGGCGCTTTTAATGATGTCGGTGCTGCCGATCGGCAGGCGTGTCGGATAGCGCTGGCCGGCATAGGCGGTTTCGGCCCATTTGATGTAGTCGCGCAGGGGCGGTGTGGCGCGGGCGCGTTCTTCGCCCAGGATCACGCCGCGTTCGCGATCAATGGCGGCCTGGTCGAGCAGCAGGTTGCCCGCGGTTTCCCGCATCAGCATCAGACCTGTGTCGATGATCTCGTCGTGAGTCTTAGGCAGGTCCAACTCGTAGACGGTTTCGCCGAAACTGGTGTGGGCATTGGTGTCCGGACCGAATTGCAGGCCGTGACGTTCCAGGATCTTGATCATCTCGCCTTCGGGAACGTTCTTCGAGCCGTTGAACGCCATGTGTTCCAGAAAGTGGGCGAGGCCCAATTGCTTGTCGCTTTCCATCAGCGAGCCGGCTTCGAAACGCAGGCGGATCGACGCCGTGCCCGGCGGCGTGGCGTTGCGCATGATCGCATAGGTCATACCGTTGCTGAGGCGGCCAAAGCGAACGGCGGGATCGGGCTTCAGGTCCGAAAAATCCTGGGCAAACGACACCGGCTTGGTTGGATCGGGCGCGACCGCCTTGGCGATGGCCGCCTCGGCCAGGGCCGTGACGGGCGTCAACGCCGTCGTGGTCAGGGCAAGAATGGCAAAGGCGGAAATCAGGACAGACTTTACCGGGGTGTCTTTGGACATCAAGGTCGCGCTCCAGGCTGCTTTGTCGCGTGTTTTCGTACATCGCGTGATGCGCCTGACCCTCGCAGGAAAATTCGGCTGAATAAAGTTAAAATTGCAGTTCACGGGGCTGGCTTGCACGCGGTTCCGTCGTCGTCTAAGCCTTGGCAAAATCGGTGGAGACTAACGATGATCAAGCTGTCGCGCGTGTGTGCCCTGTCACTCGGGCTGATTCTCGCCACCGTTGCCCCGGCATTGGCCGATGGCAAATCGCAAAGCTGGGCTTCGGCCTGGTATGCGGCGCCAGAACCTTCAGGGACCGAAGCCGCCGTTACCAACCTGACCCTGCGCCAGATTGTGCGCGTCTCCGAAGGCGGCGAATCCCTGCGCATCAGGCTCAGCAATGCCTACGGCAAGACGCCGCTGCGTCTCGATGATGTGCGTGTGGCGCGGCGTGTGGCCGGCAGCCGCATCGATACCGCAACCGACAAGGCTGTGACCTTTAATGGCCGGTCAGGCGTCACCATTCCGCCGGGCGCTTATATGATGAGCGACCCCGTGGCGCTGAAAGCCGAAGCGGGAAGCGACCTTGCCATAAGCATCTTCACAGCCGGCGCGGCGCCGTTGACGACCGTCCACGATATCCAGCGCGGCGTGCTTTATACCGCGCCGGGATCGCTGGCGGCTGCTGAAAGCCTGCCCGAGACCAAGACCGATATCGGCATCGGGAACGCGTTTCCGTGGCTGGCGCAGGTCGACGTCGTCGCGCCGAAGAATAAAGGCGTTATCGTCACCTTGGGCGATTCGATCACCGACGGCTATGGCATCCCGGGCGATAGCGGCGGCACCTGGCCCGACCTCCTGTCCGCGCGCCTGCGCGAGGCGAAAATTCCGCTGAACGTCGTCAACGCCGGCATCAGCGGCAACCGCATCTTCCACCACGGGACCTGGGTGCGGTTCGGGGAGGGGGGATTGTCGCGCTTCGACCGTGACGTCCTGATGCAGCCGAATGTCTCGGCGGTGGTGATTCTGCTTGGCATCAACGATCTGGGCCACGCCGGCGGACCGGAAACGGCGGAGCACATACCGGTAGACCAGTTCATTGACGGTCTGACGCAGGTGGCCGCGCGTGCGCATGATCGCGGCGTTCGCGTCTATGCGGCGACCCTGACGCCGTTCAAGGGCACGGTTTTCGAAGGCTATTATTCCGATGAAAAGGAAGCGCGTCGCGTGGCGATCAATAGCTGGATGCGTCAGGCCAAGGTGTTCGACGGTGTCTTCGATTTCGACAAGGCGCTGGAAGACCCGGCGCGTCCGGGGTGGCTGTTGCCGGCCTACGACATCGGCGACCATCTGCACCCCAACGCGGCAGGCGCTGCTGCCATGGCCGCGTCGATCCCGCTGGACATGCTGAAGCGCGCAAAACGCCGATAAGAAACGGCCTCATGCGGTCACCCGCATGAGGCCAATGTCTTGAAGCTCCGACGCTTACTTGCTGCCAGATACGTAGTAGGTGGCGCTGTTGCCGACCGCGCGGGCCGACGAGACAATCGAGCGGCCCTGACCGTTGACGGTCGCCTTAGCGACAGCATTGACGTCGCTGTTGTTGATCTGGTTCGAGTTGACGCCCATGTCGGCGCGGCAGTCGGCACAAGCATAAGCCAGCGCCTGGTTGCCATAGGCTTCGGCCGAGATGTAGGCGTCGTAGCCTGTATTGCCTTCAAACTCCGCCAGCACATCGACGCCGCCGTCTGAGATCTGGGTGTTATCCAGGCGGACATAGATGTCGTTATTGCCGGCCGCCAGCTGGTTGCCGATGCCGGTGGCCGTGGCGTGGGCCTCACCATACTCATAGGCGTGTGTGACCGCCTGCGACAGGACGGCGCCGACCTGATGTTGGTCGTTGGTCACGACCAATGAGCCGCCCTGGTTCTGCAGGTTGACGTTATTGGCGACCGCGGTCGATTCGGTGGCGACGTTCCACATATTGCCGCCATAAAGCTCGGCGCGCGAATTGGTCCGGCCGGACTGGGTCTGGTGAACCTCGTGCTCCTGCGAGCCACGGTCCTCAGAATAGGCGCCGTAATAGTTCTGGCCAGCCTGAGCGGCATAGAGGTTGGGCGATGGCGAATAATGGACTTCGGCCGAGGTATTGACCTTCACGTCGCTTTCGGAGGACTGCCACGAGGCGGCATCGAGGCGGCCATTGCGCACTTCGTAGGCCGTGTGGTTCGCCTCAGCCGACGCGCGGCCTTCGCCGCTGACATAGAT
>CAMLPZ010000010.1 GCA_946482045.1 uncultured Asticcacaulis sp. | reverse complement strand
ATGGCCTTCAATACATCCTCGGGGTTCAGACGCTCGAGCGGCCGGGTGAGGGCGGGGGCGATATCCTGTGTCATAACCTTATCCTTTCGGCGTCAGCGACGGCGAGGCGATGATAAAGGCCGCCTGGGCTGCCGCCACAGGATCATCCGGCGTATCTTCATAGGCAAAGGCGCGCACGAAACCGATCGACCGCGTCAGCTTGTAGCACTTGGCCGTCACCAGCAGGTCACGGTCGGGCTCGGCCGCGCGCATATAGTCGATGCGCAGGTCCAGCGTCGCGATGGGCTTGAATTCATTGAGCCTGTCCCACACTGCCATTCCGGAGCCGTTGTCGAGCAGCGCCGTCACCACCCCGGACGCGATCACCCGCGTTTCCGGATCGCCGACCAGATCCTCGCGCCACGGCAGGCGCATGGTCAGGCCGTCGTCGGACCGGCCATCATAGGTGGCGCCGATGGCCTTCATATAAGGCGTGTTGTCGATGATGGTTCCGAACATGTCGGAAAAGGCTGCCTGGTCCATGGCGTCACCGTGTGAATACAGACGACGATTTTCGCGCATCTTGACGCGAACGTCAAAGGCTTCGCAGTAAAATCTCCTTGCAATCGATGATCAAACGGCGTTTTTAGACAGTCATACTCCCCATTTCCCAAAGGTTTTCGCTCGTATGTCCGCGTCTCTGGATCAGGTTCCCGCCAATCGTTCCGCCCTTGTCCTGTTTTCGGGCGGGCAGGATTCGAGCGTGTGCCTGGCGTGGGCGCTGAAACACTATGACCGGGTGGAAACCATCGGCTTCGACTACGGCCAGCGCCATGCCATCGAAATGACGACGCGACTGTCCGTGCTGTCGAAATTCCGCGAAGTCTTTCCGGCAGCGGCCGAGAGGCTGGGCGAAGACCATGTCTGCGACCTGAAAGGCTTTGGCGCGGTAGCGGAGTCGGCCCTCACGCGCGAAAGCGAAATCGTCATGACCGAACGCGGCCTGCCGTCGTCCTTCGTGCCGGGGCGCAATCTGGTGTTTTTTGTCTATGCAGCCGCGGTGGCCGACCGGCGCGGCATCGACCACCTGGTCGGCGGCATGTGCGAAACCGACTATTCCGGCTATCCCGATTGCCGATCCAACACGCTGGACGCCATGGAAAAGACGCTGGTCCTGGGCGTCGAGCGGCCGTTCCGCATCGATACGCCCTTGATGCAGCTCAATAAGGCCCAGACCTGGGCGCTGTCACACGAGTTGGGCGGTGACGAACTGGTGCAGCTTATCCTCGAAGAAACCCACACCTGCTATGTCGGTGCCCGCGGTGAACGCCATGCCTGGGGCTATGGCTGTGGCGAATGCCCTGCCTGCCAGTTGCGCAAGACGGGCTTCGAGCACTTCCTCGAAATCCGCCAGGCGTCGCAAGGCAGCTTCGCGAAGTAGTTCGACGCATGTACGGCTTCAAGGAAATCTTCCTGACCCTGCAGGGCGAGGGCGGCCAGGCCGGCCGCGTCAGCGTCTTCGCACGCTTTTCCGGCTGCAACCTGTGGAGCGGCCGTGAGCAGGACCGCATTACCGCCGCCTGTGACTTCTGCGACACCGACTTTGTCGGCACCGACGGCGAAAACGGCGGCAAGTTCTCAACACCTGCTGATGTCGTGGCGGCGATGGACGCCGTATGGGGGCATGGGCGCGACACCGAAAAAGCCGTGGTCTTCACGGGCGGCGAGCCGCTGCTGCAACTCGATCCGGAGCTGATTGCGGCCGTCAGTGCGGCGGGCTATTTCATCGCCGTCGAGACCAATGGCACGATCGCGGCGCCTGACGGCATCGACTGGATCTGCGTCAGTCCCAAGGGCCAGAACCCGTTGAAGCAGACGCGCGGCCAGGAGCTCAAGCTCGTCTGGCCGCAGGACGGCGTCGATCCCGCCGATTTCGCGGGCCTCGATTTCGATCGCTTCTACCTACAGCCGAAAGATCCACTGGGCCCTGACAAGTCGCTGACGCCCGCGCACAATCAGGCTGTCATCGACTATTGCCTCCGCCATCCGCAATGGCGGATGAGCGTCCAGACCCACAAGCTGGTCGGGCTTAAGTAACGGTGTGGACTGTGTCAGGTCGCCCGACGGGGCCAATTTTTATAGTTGAAGACCTGGCTTGCGGAGCCGCAAACTGCCCCCTATGACAAACCCAATGTCACAATACGGGGAGGTAAAAATGCGCAAATCTGTGATGCTGGCGGCCGCGGTCATGGCCCTCGCATTTCCGGCGACCGCTGAAGAATTGTCCGCGCGCCTTGATGCCATCCCGTATGCATTGAGCCTGGCCAATCCGGCGGTGAAGGCCGAGGTGACGAAGGACAAGGTCGTCCTGACCGCGCCCAAGGGTACCGACCTTTACCGTTCGGCCAAGGGCAAGTCGGCGGCAAATGCGCCGCGCATCACCTTCGTGCCGGAGGGCGATTTCATCTTTTCAGCCAGGGTCGATGCGTCGTTCGGCGCCGACTATGACGGCGGCGCCCTGGTCGTCTATGGCGACGACGGCTACTGGCTGAAATTCCTGTTCGAGCGTATCAATGCCAATGAGAGCGCCGTGACTTCGAGCTTTGCGTCGCCAGCGACAGACAACAGCTACCACGTCCGCGTGCCGGCGGCGCCCGTCTGGATGAAGATCGTGCGCGTTGACCGCCAACTGCTGCTTTACACGTCCCTCGACGGAAAAGCGTGGCAGATCCTGCGCGATTTCAGCATCGATCCGGCGCGGAAACTCCAGGTCGGCTTTGCCAGCCAGGCGCCGCTGGGCGAAAGCTATACGGCGACCTTCAGCGACATCCGGTTCGAGGCCAAGACTCTGACCAAATACTGGACGGGTGAATAGTCCATGCCGGACACGGTTTGCGTTGCCTCTGATCACCGCGGCTTTCCGCTCAAGGCTCAGGTGTTGTCGTGGCTCGAAGGCAAGGGCTATGCGGTAAACGATCTCGGCGCCCGTTCGGATGAGCGTTGTGATGCGTTCGATTTTGCCACGAAGCTGGCTGGAGAATTGAAAGCTGATCCTGCGCAGCGAGGCATTCTGATCTGCGGCAGCGGCCAGGCGATGGCGATGACCGCCAACCGGTATCAACACATCCGCGCCGCCCTGTGCGGCGAGGTCACCAGCGCCCGGTTGTCACGCGAACACAATGACGCGAACGTGCTTGTGCTGGGGGCCGACATCATAACGCCGGAGACGGCGCTTAACTGCATCGAGACGTTTCTTGGCACACAATTCCTCGGCGGCCGCTACGCCGAGCGTCGCGACCGTTTGACGGAGTTGGGTGGGCTCTGAGTTAGGGGCGTGCCTTATCCATTTCGGCCTTGGGCAGGGCGCAGCCCTTTAGCACCGCATCGTCCAGGCGAACCTCGGCGCTCAGCGGATACTGCCGGTCGCTCATGCCATCCGAACATGGGCCGGGCGTCAGAACGATGCTGAGCGTCGTCGAGCGCAGCTCGGCCTGGTTGCCATTGACGTGAAAGCCTGTCGGCGTGAAATGTCGGGGCGCGGCATCGGGCCGCTCCAGCAGGACGTCCGTGTCATCAGCGGTGATGGCCCAGAAGGGCTCGGTGCCCAGGATACGCAGGGGTTGGTTCAACGCAACACCGGCGAGCGTCGTGGCTTCGGCGGTGGTAAGGCTTTCCGAAGCGGCGGCGGGCTCGACCTCGGAAATCTCAGGTGAACAGGCTGTCAGGACGGACAGCAGCACGATACAGGTTACGCAGCGGATCATTGTCGGGACTCAACGAAAAGTAGCGGCGGTACGAGCTTAGGCCCATACCGCCGCTACGTCGAGTGCACGAACGACACGTTTCATACGTATCTAAAGTGTTACGCCGCGTCGAGCAGTACCACTTCGGCGTCTTCCAAAGCCCGGATGTCGAGCGTGGCTTCGTCCTTGATGGCGGCGCCGTCGCGCTCGTTAAGTTCGACGCCGTTGACGCTGACCTTCCCCTTGGCGACGACCAGGTAGAGGTGGCGGCTCTGGCCATCGGGCGCCGTTACGGGTGTATAGCTTTCCGACTGGTCCTTCAGCAGCGTTGCGCCCAGAAGCCGGGCCGGCGTACGGATCGGCAAGGCGTCAGCGTCCCCCGGAAAACCCGAAGCCAGCGCCACGAACTTTCCGGAGCGGTCACCCTTGGGGAAGGGCTTGGCACCCCAACTCGGCGGCGCGCCGCGCTCGGACGGGATGACCCAGATCTGGAACAGGGTCGTCTTGCCGGGTTCGACATTGTATTCGGCGTGACGGATGCCCGTGCCGGCAGACATCACCTGGACGTCGCCAGCTTCGGTGCGGCCCTGGTTGCCGAGCGAGTCCTGGTGCGTAATGGCGCCTTCGCGGACATAGGTGATGATTTCCATATTGTCATGTGGGTGAGGCGGGAAGCCGGAATCCGGCGCGATTTCGTCGTCGTTCCATACGCGGATCGATCCCCAGCCCATGCGCGCCGGGTCATAGTAGCTGGCGAAGGAAAAGTGGTGCTTGGCGTTCAGCCAGCCGTGGTTGGCGCCGCCCAGGGTGTTGAAGGCTCTCTTGTCGATCATTGGAAACGCTCCTCTCGGCGCATGTCTGTATGCGCGGTGTTGAGGTTTATATAAGTGTAACTGTTATAATTACAATAGGCATCTGAATACTGCTCGCGCGAAACGTGATCGCCTTTGAATCTATAAGCAAATCCGCCGTCCGGCGCCAGTCGTAGGCCGCAGCAGTATCGCGTTCCCATAACCTCCCCAAAACGCATATAGTACTGGAAACTTCCATGAAAACGCTTTTGCTTGCCATTTCCGCTCTGGCTGTCGTGGCGGCCGTTCCCGCTGCTGCCCAAGACTGGAGCGGGCCCTACATCGCTCATCATTTCGGCTACTCTACCCTTGCTGAAGACGATGATGAAACCCTGCTGTTCGACACCAATCGCGACGGCACGTTTGGCGATACGGTCAATACGTCGGTGCCCACCAACGCTTTTTCGCCTGGCTTCTGCGCGGGCTCCCCGAAAGGTAACAACGCCTCCGCCGGCTGTGATGACGATGAGAATACGCCTGCCTTCGGCGTGCGCCTCGGCTATGACTGGCAGGCTGGAAACTGGATCTACGGCATCGTCGGCGAAATCGAACTGACGGACTTGAGCGACAGTGTTACGGGCTTTTCCACGACGCCGGCCGCCTATCATTTCCGTCGCGAGGTCGACAGCGTCGCGGCCCTGCGCGGGCGTCTCGGCTATGCCGTAAACAGCGACTGGCTCCCGTACATTACGGCCGGCGTCGCGCGCGCTGACATCAACCGTCTCTACGATACGACCAACACAGCCAACAGCTTCACGCCGATGGGCGGCAGCGACGGCAACGGCTATCAGCTTGGTGCAGGCGTTGAAAAGGGAATGGGAGACTGGTCAGTCGGCGTAGAGTACCTCTACACGTCGCTGAAGGACGAGGACTATGTCGTCGCGGTCGGGCCGGGGACGGCGGGGCCGACCAATCCGTTTCGCATCGTCAATCCGGCCGGTACGGACATGATCCGCAGCAGCGATACCATCGACAACCATTCGGTCCGGGTCGTTGTCAGCTACCGCTTCGGCGCCATGTAGTTAGCCTACGCTATGCACCCCGCCGCCGGTCTGCCCCCGGTGGCGGAGGTAGGCGTCCAGGAGAACGCATGACATCATGGCTTCGGCGACCGGCACGGCGCGGATGCCGACGCACGGATCGTGGCGGCCCTTGGTCATCAGTTCGACCTCGTTGCCGGTTACGTCGATCGAGTCGCGCTTGGTCAGGATGGAAGAGGTGGGCTTGAGCGCCATACGCGCCACAAGCGTCTGGCCGGTCGAAATGCCTCCCAGGATGCCGCCGGCGTGGTTCGAGCGGAATTCCGGACCGTTTGGCCCCATCCGCATCTCGTCGGCGTTCTCTTCGCCCGAGAGTTCGGCGGCGCCGAAGCCTTCGCCGATCTCGACGCCCTTGACGGCGTTGATGCTCATCAGAGCCGAGGCCAGTTCGGAATCAAGCTTGCCATACAGCGGGGCGCCCCAGCCGGCGGGCACGCCTTCGGCCTGGACCTCGACGACCGCGCCGATCGATGAACCCGCCTTGCGGATGCCGTCGAGATAGTCTTCCCACACGGGGACACCGGCGGCGTCAGGCGAGAAGAACGGGTTCTGATCAACCGTTGACCAGTCCCAGTTGCCGCGATCGACGCGATGCTTGCCGAGTTGAACCAGGGCGCCGCGCACCTGGATGCCATCGCCGATCAGGGTCTTGAGCACCTTGAGCGCTACGGCGCCGGCGGCGACGCGTGCAGCGGTTTCGCGGGCGCTGGAGCGGCCGCCGCCGCGATAGTCGCGCACGCCGTACTTGGCGAAGTAGGTGTAGTCGGCGTGGCCGGGGCGGAACTGGCGCGCGATCTCGCCATAGTCCTTGGACCGCTGGTCGGTGTTTTCAATCAGGATCGAGATCGGCGTGCCGGTGGTGACGCCTTCGAATACGCCCGACAGGATCTTGGCTTCGTCGGCCTCGCGGCGCTGGGTGACGAAGCGAGATCCGCCGGGCTTGCGGCGATCCATGGCCCACTGGATATCCTCTTCCGACAAGGGGATGCCGGGCGGGCAGCCGTCGATGACGCAGCCCAACGCCGGACCGTGGCTTTCGCCCCAGGTGGTGACGCGGAAGAGATGACCGAAGCTATTGTGAGACATGGATTATTGCGACCTTCTAGTTATGGGTCGGATAGCCCAGAACGCCTCAGGGTGCAATGAGCCTCGCGTCGACCGTGGCGTTGCGATCGACGGTTAGCTTGCCGTCGGCGTATTTCAGCTCTGCGACCTGAAGCACAGTGCGCTGGTGGTAATAGGGATCGGCCTCGGCTTCGGCTTCGGGCGCATTCAACTGATGGACGAAGTAGTAGATGAAGGCGCGTCCATTATTGACGACCACGTCCGGGTGCTGGCCCTTGGCGTCGTCGGTCGGTTGTGTGCCGGGGATTTCGAGCAGACGTTCGTCCTGGAGCGTCCAGGTCTGCGCATCCTTTGACGACAGAACGATCAGACCCTGCCAGGCGTCGGCAATCATCCAGTACATGCCTTTGAACTTGAAGATCTTGGGACCTTCGGCGGCGATGTCGACGACCGGCGCCGCCTGGCGCGTCCAATGGATGAGGTCCGTACTGTCGGCGGCGAACAGGCGGCTGCCCTTGCGCTCATCCTTGAACCACAGGCGATAATCATCGTTCAGCTTGATGACGCTGGCATCGATGACACGGTCGGAACCGAGATCGAGCGTGTCGCCGCACATCCAGGTGTCGAGGTCTCGGCTTGTCAGGTGGACGATGGTCCGGCTGCCATTCCAGTTGGAAAAGACGCCCGGAACGACGGTCAGCCACATATGATAGGTGTCGCCGAACTTTTGCAGTTCCGGCGCCCACAGGGTTTCGCCAGTGCATTCCAACGGGATTTTCGCCTTGCCGGAATAGGTCCAGGTCTGACCGTCCCTGGAGGTCGCGACGCCAATGGCCGTACCGTGTACCCAGGCGACGTCCTTCGGATCAGGAAGCTTCATGTCAGCGCGGCGGTTGGTGTAGAACATGCGCCAGACCTTATTCGCCTTGTCGTACATGATTGACGCATCGGCGGCGCCGTCATGGACCGGGTCGCGATAGAGCGGCTTCGGCGCAGTTTCGGCGCAGGCGGCACCGGCGATGACGCCGAGGCAGAGGGCGAGGGCGTTGGCGTGCATTTGTTCCCTGCGTTTCCAATTGTAAGACTTTTAGCCAGATTTAGCCCTGTTCACCTGAGCGCACAATTTTTTTCGTGTGTAAACGGACCGCGCGAGGGCCATATCTGGGCGACTGGTTTCACGCGAAAGCATCCTCATGCTTAAATTTCTCGGCAAGGTGCCCTTCTGGCTCAAGACGGTCATTGCCTTTGCGGCCGGGATCGCGGTCGCGCTCTATTGGGGCGAGGCAGCCCTGCCGGTGCTTGACCCGATCGGCAATACCTTCGTGAAGGCGATCAAGATGCTGGTCGCGCCCCTGGTCTTCTTCACCATCGCGGCTTCGATCGCGCGCCTGGGCCACAGCGAGGACAATGGCGGCGGGCGCGCCGTGCGGCTGGGCGCCTATACCATCGGCTGGTTCATGATCACGTCTGCGATCGCTGTGTCGATCGGTCTGGCCATCGGCATCTATTTCCAACCGGGGCAGGGGATCGCGCACCTGCCATTCGAGGCGCAACCGGTTAAGGATATCCCGACGCCGGTCGAGGTCGTGACCGGTATCGTGCCGTCGAACATCTTCCAAAGCTTTGCCGAGGGCAAGGTCCTGAGCATCGTCCTGTTCGCAATCCTGGTCGGTGCGGCACTGGGCGCTTTAGGGCAAAAAACCAAGGAGTTAAGCACGCTTGTTGAGCAGGGTTCTCAAGTGATGTTTAAGCTGACACGCTGGATCATCCAGTTGACGCCGATCGGTGTCTTTGGCCTGATCGGCTCGGTGGTGGCCTCGCATGGTCTCGCCTCGCTGCGGCCGCTGATCCCCTATATCGGCCTGGTCTATCTTGGTTGCCTGACCCTGATCTTCGTCGTATATCCGCTGTTGCTGAAACTGCATGGCCTGCGCGTCACCGGCTTTTACAAGGGCATCTTTACCGCTCAGCAGACAGCCTTCTTCACCTGCTCGTCGATCGGCACCTTGCCGGTGTCGTTGCAGGTCGCGGTCGATAATCTGAAGCTGCCGCCGTCCTACGCCGGCTTTGCTCTGCCGCTGGGCGCCAATATGAAGATGGACGGTTGCGGCGCCATCTATCCGGCGATCTCGTCGGTCTTCATCGCCAACTATTTCGGCATCGAGCTGACGACCTCGCACTATGTCATTATTGCTTTAAGCTCGATCCTGGGCTCGCTGGCGACCGCGGGCGTGCCGGGCGTGGCGACAGTCATGTTGACGGTGACGCTGTCGGCGGCAGGTCTGCCCCTGGAAGGCATAGCGCTTCTGGCGGCCATCGACCGTATTCTCGACATGATGCGCACGGCCACCAATGTCACCAGCCAGATCCTGGTGCCGACCCTGGTGTCGCGTGAGAATGGGCTAATAGAGGCGGACTCTTCATTATTGACTGGATCGGCCAAAAGCTGAGCGGATTGCACCAGCGGTGGGCGGGGCTATGCGTAGGCAGTCACGCGCGGTTTAAGCGCGGGGAAGGCTCAAGCCCAGCGACGGACTGAAGCGGAAGTGCTCGCGGTCGTAGCGGTAAAGCTCGGCCGGTCGGCCGCCGGTGTCGTCGCGCATGATTCCCAGGGGCTGAACGAAGCCCGTACGGTCCAGCACCCGGCGGAAGTTCTGCTTGTGCAGCTTGACGCCCGACAGCGCCTCCAATGACCGCTGAAGCTCCAGCAGCGTAAACCGTTCCGGCATCAGCTCGAAGATTACCGGCCGGTACTTCAGCTTGCCCCTGAGGCGCGACAGGCCCGTGGCGGCGATACGGCGGTGGTCTGACGCCATGGGCTGGCCGGTCGGCGCTTCGAGAGTACCGTCGCCCTTGACGCGGCGCGCTTCGCCGATCAGGCCGGCGCTGTAGAGCAACTCATAGCGGTCGAGCACGCGCTCTTCGTTCCAGTGATCGAAGTCCACGGGGAACAGGGTTTCGACACGGCGCTGACGGGTGGCGCGATCGTCGCCATCTTGACACCACACATCAAGATATTTTCGCAAGCCCCTGACAGGATTGCTATCTCCGCGCCAGTCTTCCCAAGGGAAGAAAGCCTTGAATGGCACCCACGAAGCGTCGAAGCGCGCCTGGAAATCGCGGTTGGCGGTCAGGGCCAGATAGCCGATCGAAACGATGTGGTCGGCGCCCTGCGCTTCGGGCAGGGTGGTTTCGCGGTCTAGATCGCCGAAACTGTACAGCTGTTCGACATAGCCGATGTCGAATCCCGTCTGTTCGCGCACAAATGCGCGCAGGGCAAGGTCGAAGGTGCGGTGACTGCGCGGGACGAAAAGCCCCGACGGCAGGGCGTAGGCGGGATCACCCGGGGAGTTGCGCGGCAGATTCCGGCACAGGACCAGCGCTTCATTGTCCTTGACCGTGACGACGACGGCCGAAAGCTCAATCGTCAGCGCCATCTATGTCACCTGTTTCATCAAGGTCTCGAACCGCGCCACGAAGCGTTGGCGCGCCACCTGTCCCGGCAGGGGATCAATGTTGAGGTGATAGCCCTCGGGGGGCTCGCCGAAGAACTGACGCGCTTCGATCTCGCTGAAGCCAACCAGTTGTGTCGCTTCGAAGTAGGCGCAGGCATGGTCGGCCTGTTTGATAAGCTTCTTGAGCGACACCGGTATGGTCGGCGGCAGGCCGAAGCGAATATGTATGGCGTGTTCCAGATGGCTTTCGAAGCGCTTGTAGTCGAGGCCGAGCGCCGCCTTGAAAGGTGAGATCATGTCGCCGATGACGTATTCCGGCGCGTCGTGCAAAAGTGCGATCAACCGTTGCGCAGGGGTGAGCGCCGGATCGATATGGGCGCTGATCTCCTCGACGATCAACGAATGCTGGGCGACGGAAAAGCCGTGCTCCCCTAGCGTCTGGCCATTCCAGCGCGCGACGCGCGAAAGGCCAAGGGCGATGTCGTCGATTTCGATATCGATGGCGTGCGGATCGAGGAGATCCAGCCGGCGGCCCGATAGCATGCGCTGCCAGGCGCGCGGCGCGCGGTCTTTGATGGTGCGGCGTTTCGGAGCGGGGCGGGAACTGTCGGCCATATTTGTCACATCGGCATTTTATCGCGAATGATATATCCTATAGGACCGTAAAGCGCATGTCCGATGATTCCCGCGCTGTACACAGAAATTGACGGAGGCAACGATGGCGGCAACAGGTCAGGCCTGGTCACGGGTCACAATTCCGGTCAGCGGCCATGCGAATGAGGGCAGGGCGCTCGATATCGCCGCGTGCATCGCGGAAGCCTTCCAAGCCGAGTTGAACGTCCTGTTCGCGCCGGCTGATCCTGCGGAACTATCGCCGTGGCTGGGCGAGGGGTTCATGGGTACGGTCCAGATGTCGACGCTCGATACGCTGAAAGCCGCTTCGGAAGAGTCGGAACTGGCGGCGCGCGCGCAGTTCGCGAAGACCACCTATGCCAAGAAGGTGTTCTCGGCCCTGGAATCGCCGGTCTGGCAGGACCTGGCGGAACAAACGCGTCTGTCCGACCTCGTTGTGTTCGGCGAGGCCAGTGCGCGTGGCCAGGGTATGCTGTCCGAAGCCTTCCAGCAGGTGTTGATGGAGGAGCGTGCCGGGGTGTTCGTCGCGCGCCAGCCGCTGAATGTCACCGGCACCGCCGTTGTCGCCTGGGACGGCAAGGAGCCGTCGTCGCGCGCCGCGCGCCGCGCCGCGCCTTTGCTGAAGAAGGCGGCGAAGGTCGTAGTGGTCGGGGCGCCCGTCGGCGACAGCCCGGCCCATCTTGACCGGCTGGCCAGTTATTATGCCGCCCATGGCATAGAGGCCCAGATCGATTCTTTCCCCAAAGGCGAAATTCACACCCAACTGACCGATGCCTGCGAACGCCATGGCGCCGACTACATGGTCGCTGGCGCCTATGGCCGCTCACGCCTGCGCGAGTTCGCCTTTGGGGGAACGACGCGGCACCTGCTGCAAAATACGTCGATCAACCTCTATATGGCGCATTGAGATCAGCTATGCCGCCATCGCCTGCAGGCTTTCAGCAATCGACGCCATGACCGGCGCCCACTCGTCCACGCCCGGCGCGATGAAAAGCTGGGAGCGCGGATACCAGGGATAATAGGGCTCGCCGAGCGCTAGCCACGGCTGCGGTGGCGTGATCAGCCAGATTGGCGTGCCACAGGCGGCGGCGATATTGGTAGTCGCGGTCGGCGGGCCGACGACCAGGTCAAGCGCGACACATAGTGCCGCCAGATCGTCGAGGTCCTGTTTAAGGTCGATGCCTGCGGGCGTGTGAATATCAAGGCCGGCCGCGCGGGCGGTGGCGAGTTCGGCTTCTGCGTCGCCATATTGCAGATTGATAAACTGGATGCCTGGTGTCGACAGGATGCCTTGCCATTCCTCAAAGGGCGAAAAGGCGCGGTCACGCAGCGCGCTCGATTTCAGGCTCTTCCATATGACCCCGACCTTGGGCTTGGCGTTCAGGCCGGCAAGATAGCCGCGCCAATAGGCAACGCGCTCCGGATCGGCCGTCAGGAAGGCGGGGTTACGGGGAAAGTCACGAACGGCGCCCCTGAGGCCGGGCAGGAAATCGCCCATCAGCGCCCAGAGGGCGAATGCCTTTTGATCGAGGTCGGGAAAGTCGCGGCGGATGCGGCCGTCGCGCGTTTCGGTGCGGTGGGCGACGACGATGGCGTCCGGAAAGCTGCGTTGAAACAGTGGCACCAGGCGTGGTTCGACGCCGATACCCAGACGGCCTTCTCCGAGTGCCGCGACAAGGTCTGGCAGCAGCGAGGCGAAAAGGATTTCGTCGCCCAGGCCTTGTTCGGCGCTGACGAACAGGCGCTTGCCGGCGATGGTCTGACCGCGGTTCCAGCGCGGCAGCTTCAGACGATAGTCGATCTCACGGCTGGTGCCGCGCATATGGCGCCCCTCGTACCACTGCCAGCCGGCCTTCACGTCGCCGAGCGCCAGGGCAGCATGAGCACACGTCAGTTCGGCGCTGCGTTGATTGCCCGTGTCCTTGAAACGCCGGGCACAGTCGCTGACGTCGGCGAGGCCTCCTGTCAGGTCGCCCTTTTCAATGCGGACGCAGCCGCGGTTGAACAGGGCGGGCAGGTTGCCAGGATCGAGGCGCAGGGCCTCGTCGAGGAAAACCAGCGCCATGTCGCGGTTGCATTGGCTAAGCATGACGCTGCCCAGCGCCTCCCACAGGGCGGCGACCTCGGGCCGCTGACCGAGGGCCGTTTTGAGAAGCTCTATGGCGTCGTCGAAGCGGTTCTGTTCGCGTAACGCCGCCGCATACCCCGTCAGCGCCGCCACATCCGCGCCATCGCGTGCGCAGAGGTGGGCGTAGAGCTTTTCGGCGACGTCCCACTGCGTCAGGCGGAAGGCGAGGTCGGCGAGGTGGTGGATGATTTCGGCCGAGTCCGGCGCCAGGGACAGGGCGCGCTGATAGGCGTCAAACGCCGCCGGCAGGTCATGCGCTGCCTCGGCCTTGCGTGCGCGCCTCAGCCACTCGGCGGCTTCCGCTGGGACCTTAGGCGTGTTTTCAGGCAACTTGAGCCTTCGGCGATCCGCCGACGAATTCCGCGATCAGGGCTTCGCGCATTTCCAGCATGGACTGAGACCAGTCGGTCAGGGACGGCGAGAAGAAGACGCGGCTTGAGGGATACCAGGGGAAGCGGTCGGTCCCTAAGCAGTTCCACGAGCGCTCGGGCGCACTCATCCAGATGGTCGCCCCAACGGCGCCGGCAATATTGCTGGTGGCGTTTGCCGGTCCCAGCACGCAATCCATGGCGGCGCAAAGGGCGGCAAGGTCATCTAGATCCATTTTCAGGTCGATGCCCGGCGGGGTCCAGATGTTCACGCCCATGGCCTCGGCCTCGGCCATTTCCTCGGTCGTGTCGCCATACTGGAGATTGACGATCTGAATGCCTTCAACGTTCAGCACATTCATCCATTGCTGGAATGGCGAATAGTAACGGTCGCGGCGCGAGTTCTTGATCAGCGACTTCCACAGGACGCCGACCTTGGGCTTGTCGTTCAGTTCGTTCAGCAGGTTCTTCCAGTGGGCGACACGCTCCGGATCCGGGGTCAGGAAGGCGCGGGCGGCCGCGAAATCTTCCGGCCGGCGGCGATAGCGCGCCAGGAGGTTACCCATGATGGTCCAGTAGTCGTAGCTGTCCCAATCGGTTATGGCCGGAAAGAGGCGAACGGTGAGCCCCTTATGCTTGGTTGTGTGGTGCCTGACGACCGTGCAGTCAGGGTAGGAGCGCTGGAACAACGGCACCAGTCGCGGTTCGACACCGATACTGACATGACCGTCAGGGCCGACTTCCTCGATCAGGTCGGGCAGGATGTTGGCGAACATGACCTCATCGCCCAGGCCCTGCTCTGCGGACACGAAGATGCGCTTGCCGCGCAGAGACTCGCCCGGCCGCCATTCGGGACGATTGATCAGGTAGTGGACCTTTTCGAGAGTGTCATCCTTGTGGCGTGCCTCGTACCACTTCCAGCCGTTGTCATAGTCCAGGGTGTGCAAGTAGGTGAAGGCGATAGACAGTTTGCAGGTGTGTGCGTTCATCGGATCGGTGAACATCGGCAGGGCCCGCATAAACTTTTCGAGTGCCGCCTTTGGATCGCCGTATAAGGCCTCGAGGTTCGCGTAGTTGTAGAGGGCGTGGACGTAGTCCGGGTCGTATCGCAGCGCCTCCTGGTAGAAAATCACCGCGTTGTCGACGTCACCCTGGGCGTTGACGACAGTCCCCAGCGCGTTCCACAGTTGGGGGTCGTCGGGCTTTTGAGTGATCGCAGAGCGCAGGATATCGATGGCCTCGTCGAACCGGCTGGCTTCGCGGTAGACGCTGGCCAGGTTGTTGACTGCTTCCGGATGGCCCGGGACCCGCTCCAGGAAGAACAGAAAGAATTTTTCGGCCATGTCGTGGATGGCCAGGCGATAGGCGAGGCGGCCGAGATCGTTGGCGATGTAGGGATGGTCGGGCGTAAGGCGCAGCGCCGTCTCGTAGCAGGTCAGGGCTGAAGGCAGGTCCGAGCATTTTTCGCGGGAAATGGCCAGGATATGCCAGGCTTCCCCACATTTTTCGTCGATGTGCAGGGCTTCCAGTGCCAGGTCGCCGCCGCCGCGCCAATCGCCGGCCTTGAAAAGCTCAAGGGCCTTGCGCAGCAGGTTGAGGGCGCCGAACGCCTTGATGTGGGTCGTCTGCTCATGCAGGATACGCAAGGCGTCGCTGGAGGCCGCGTCACCGAATATTTGCGCGGCGACATTATAGGGCTTGTTGGCTTCGAATGGCGTTTCCCCGACAAGGGAATCGGAGACGGGCGGCGTCCAGGCTACTTGCGCCGGCTGTTGCGACGACAGTGTAAAGCCGGGTTTCTTGACCAGGAGCGCGTGGCCGGCCTTGGCTGGCCTCGATGCCTTGGTCCTGGAAAACGCCTTGGACATTTCCGAAATCTTCCTATGTGTGCGCACGCGCGCGATCATCCGCTTTAGTTTTAAACAGGGATTCGCTTAACACTCCTTAAAGAAAGCGCGGGGCATTAACCCTAATTGTACCGGTTCGGCACATAATTGCCGGACTGCGAAACCTGGCGTTAACTCGGGACAGGTATAGGTAGGCTAAGCGGTTTGCCCATCGTCCCGCGCAAGCGCCAAGAAACTACGAAGGAAAAACGATGCCTTTGAAATTGTCGTTGAAGCCCGGGGAGCGCTTCGTCCTTAACGGCGCGGTGGTGCAGAATGGCGACCGGCGCTGCTCGCTCGTCCTGCAGAACAAGGCATCCGTCCTGCGCGAGAAGGACATCATGCAGGCCGAAGAAGTCAATTCGCCGGCGCGCCACGTCTATTTCCCGGTCATGATGATGTATCTCGATGAGGGTGGAGCGGACAAATACTACGACGAATTTCTGCGCCGCATGACGGAATTCATGGGCGTAATCTCCAATCCGCTCGTGCTGGCCGAATGTGTCGCCATCTCAAAGAGCATCATGGTTCAGGAATATTATAAGGCGCTGATGGGCGCCCGCAAACTCATCGAATATGAAGACGAACGTCTCGGAAGGAAACCTGAGTAGCATGTCTCTTAAGGCGTATCAGACAACCGCTGCCCGCGCGGAGAATCCGCGGCAGACAGAATACCGTCTCTTTGGCCAGGTCACGCGTGCCTTGATGGAAGCCGAAAAAATGGACAGGTCCATGATCCGCGAGCGCATGGATGCGCTCGACTGGAACCGCCGCATGTGGTCCGTCCTGGCAGCCGATTGCTCCGTGGATGGAAATGGGCTTCCCGACCAGGTGCGCGCCAATATCATCTCGCTGTCGATCTGGGTGAACAAGCACACCTCCCTGGTCATGCGCAGCCAGGAGGAAATCGCACCCCTGATCGAAATCAACCGCATCATCATGCAGGGGTTGATGCCGCAAGGCGAAGGGTAGGTCGCCGTTCCGTAGCAATCGGTCGGTTAAGCCGGCTGCAAATTCAAGAAATAACGAAGGCCCGGATGGAGACATCCGGGCCTTTTGCTGTCCCGCGCCGGGGGGTATGGCTAATGCCCGGTTAAAATTGCCGGGCGTGGCAGGATTTGCCGCGAAAAAAGTGTGACCTTACACGGGGACGTAATCCCGCCTTTGGTGCAATGAAGAAAAATCTTTAAATTTCAATGCGTTAAAAATTCTCTGGCGAGGGCTGGCGTGGCATCCGGCTTGCTTCGTGTGGGGCAAGCCAAAATGGCTTTTGGGACAAAAGTCCTTAAATCCCCGTCCAGAATGGAAAGGAATGCCGATGCTTACTTCGGTCAATACGAACGTTGGCGCCATGGTGGCGCTGCAAAACCTCAACTCGACAAGTTCGAAGCTGCAGGAAACCCAGAACCGCATCTCGACCGGTCTGAAGGTCGCGAGTGCCAAGGATAACGGTGCGTCCTATGCCATCGCGCAGACGCAGCGTGCCACGGTGCAGTCGTTGAATGCGGTGATGGACTCGCTCAACAGAGGCACGTCCGCCGTGGACGTGGCGATGTCGGCGGGCGAAAGCGTTTCGGACATGCTTACTCAGATGAAGGAGAAGGCGCTCGCAGCATCGGACACGTCGCTCGACACGACCAGCCGGACTGCCCTGAACACCGATTTCGAGGCTTTGCGTGACCAGATCGCCAAGACCGTCGCGAACGCGAAGTTCAACGGCATTAACCTGCTGGACGGCAGCATGGCGGCGGTTGGCGGCCTTGCCATCCTGGCGAACGCCGACGGCACGTCGACCCTGACGGTCGCGGACCAGGACCTCTCGGTCGGTCAATCGATCGTCACCCTGTCGACGGCCGCCAGCTTCAGCACGGCGACAGCCGCCGGCAACCTGCTGGCGAGCATTGATGCGTCGATCACCAATGTCTCGGCGGCTCTCGCCAAGATGGGGACCTCGGCCAAGGCGATCGAAGCCCACGCAGCCTTCATCACGAAGCTGCAGGACTCGATCCAGGCCGGTATCGGCAATATCGTCGATGCCGACATGGCCAAGGAAAGCGCGCTGCTCCAGTCGCTGCAGACGAAGCAGCAACTGGGCGTGCAGGCTCTGTCGATCGCCAACCAGGCGCCGCAGACCGCGCTCAGCCTGTTCCGCGGGTAGAGGTAAATTCGCTGGGGAGGGGTCTGATCAGGCCTCTTCCCAGCCTCATTTTGTCCGTCCGGAGGGGAGTTCCGCGGCGGGTTTTCGTGCTGGCCGAATGCCGAAAAAGCATAGGAAAAATGTGCCGGGTGGGAAAAATTTGCCGGAACGCGGCAAAAATTGCCGAGTGAAAACACAGTTAAACCGAAGTTAAACTAAATAATTACAAATACTTATAATAATTTCTTCCAGCGCCTTTTCTGGCCCTTCGCTTGCATCAGCGGGGGCAGGCAAAATGCCCCCGGTCGACAAAATGTCACCGGTTCATCCAGAAAAGGAATGACCTAGATGCAAAGCGTCAACACCAATGTCGGGGCCATGGTTGCCCTGCAAAACCTGAACCGCACCTCTTCGGACCTGATGTCGACCCAGAACCGTATCTCTACGGGCCTGAAGGTCGGTTCGGCCAAGGACAACGGTTCTGCCTACGCCATCGCCCAGACCCAACGCGCTACTGTTTCGTCGCTTGACGCTGTCAAGGACTCGCTGTCGCGTGGCGTTTCGGTTGTCGATGTTGCCATGTCGGCCGGTTCGGCCGTCTCTGACATGCTGACGCAACTGAAGGAAAAGGCCTTGGCGGCTTCGGACACCTCGCTCGACACCACGTCGCGCAGCGCTCTGAAGAACGACTTCGACTCGATCCGCGACCAGATCAAGAAGACCCTGACGAACGCAAGCTTCAACGGGATCAACCTGATCGGCGACACGCCTACGGCTATCACGGCCCTGGCCAATGCGGACGGTTCGAGCGAGATCACTGTCGCCGCTCAGGATATGACCGTCGGCGGCTCGATCATCACGTTGGGATCGGCTGCGACTTTCTCGACGGCTACGGCGGCCGGCAACCTTCTGACCACGATCGATACCTCGATCAGCAACGTCTCGGCGGCCCTGGCCAAGCTGGGTACGTCTTCCAAGTCGCTGGAAAACCACATGGGCTTCGTCGGCAAGCTCCAGGATTCGATCACGCAAGGGATCGGCAACCTGGTCGACGCCGACATGGCCAAGGAAAGCGCGAAGCTGCAGGCGCTGCAAACCAAGCAACAGCTCGGCGTGCAGGCCCTGTCGATCGCCAACCAGTCGACCGGTACTGTCTTGAGCCTGTTCCGCTAACAGGCGAGGGGAGCGCGTCTCGTGAAGGGCGCGCTCCCTCTCTTCTTCGCTTCACATGGAGGGCGTCTCGGATTTCAGAACGGATTCCGGGCGTTGTATGGAGATGATCAATAATGTCGTAAACTTCCCGCAGATGCCAGACCCTTCGCTGGGGCGCATGCCGGTTAACCTTCCTAAGGAAGTGGCGCCGACTCAGCCTTCGGGGAAGAGCAAGGACGCCGGGAACCAGAGTAATCTTTCGCAAGGCGGCGGCCAGTCCACGCCGGAATACAATCTGCGTCTGACCGTCGACAGGGATCCGGATTCAGGGGATTGGGTTTACAAGGCTGTCGACCGCTATACCGGCGAAGTCGTCCGCCAACTTCCTCGCCAGGAGGTTCTCGATCTCAAGTCTTCGAGAAGCTACAAGGCTGGCAGCATTATTAAGACGGACGTTTAAGTCTACGTTCTGAGTTGTACATATTTCGCCGCGCATTTTCTCAATGTGTGGCTGAATTTGCGTCTGTATTTGCAGTGTATGGTTTAGAATGTAAGCATTTCTACATATTTATTAACAATAAATAGCATTTTTTCTTATAAAATTTAGAAGAATATGTCTTTATGGTGGCTTTATTTTAAAATCTTCTTATTCATACTTGTGTATCCTGGGTCCGGGTAGAATGCCTATGGCCGGTAAAATACCGTCCATCACCAGAAACCAAGGTGTATTACGATGCAAAGCGTCAATACAAATGTCGGGGCCATGGTTGCCCTGCAAAACCTTAACAGAACTTCGTCCAGTCTGATGGAAACCCAGAACCGTATCTCCACGGGTCTGAAGGTCAATACGGCTAAGGACAACGGTTCTGCTTTCGCCATTGCCCAGACCCAACGCGCTACTGTTTCGTCGCTTGACGCTGTCAAGGACTCGCTGTCGCGTGGCGTTTCGGTTGTCGATGTTGCCATGTCGGCCGGTTCGGCCGTCTCTGACATGCTGACGCAACTGAAGGAAAAGGCCTTGGCGGCTTCGGACACCTCGCTCGACACCACGTCGCGCAGCGCTCTGAAGAACGACTTCGACTCGATCCGCGACCAGATCAAGAAGACCCTGACGAACGCAAGCTTCAACGGGATCAACCTGATCGGCGACACGCCTACGGCTATCACGGCCCTGGCCAATGCGGACGGTTCGAGCGAGATCACTGTCGCCGCTCAGGATATGACCGTCGGCGGCTCGATCATCACGTTGGGATCGGCTGCGACTTTCTCGACGGCTACGGCGGCCGGCAACCTTCTGACCACGATCGATACCTCGATCAGCAACGTCTCGGCGGCCCTGGCCAAGCTGGGTACGTCTTCCAAGTCGCTGGAAAACCACATGGGCTTCGTCGGCAAGCTCCAGGATTCGATCACGCAAGGGATCGGCAACCTGGTCGACGCCGACATGGCCAAGGAAAGCGCGAAGCTGCAGGCGCTGCAAACCAAGCAACAGCTCGGCGTGCAGGCCCTGTCGATCGCCAACCAGTCGACCTCTACCGTCATGAGCCTGTTCCGCTAACGCGGCGCTTTAAAGCCCATTTCGTAATTAATAACGGCCCGGCGGATAAGGCTCCGCCGGGCTTTTTGCTTCGGCCGTCAACTTTTTGTTAATTATTTTCACGGCACATTTACGCTATCCACAGCGGAAAATCCGCAGGCGATAGCGTACATTATCGCAGTAGTTTCAATGACATCGTCGGAATTTTCAAGGTCGCGAAGCCTGTTTGCAGGCCGCGTTTTCGCCTGCATGGGGTGAAAAGCGGTTGTCCGCGTTAACCTTTTGCTTACCATAATCGTTAAGACTCTAGTGAGTCGGCCTATTATGGAGGTATCCGGGCAATGTCCGTGAGCTTGCACACCAATACATCCGCAATGATCGCGCTTCAGAACCTGAACAGCGCGAACGTGCAGATGGATGACGTCCAGCAGAAGATCTCGACGGGTCTCGCGGTGTCCACAGCCAAGGACAATGCTTCTGTCTATGCCATCGCGCAGGGGCAGCGCGCGGACCTGGGTGGTCTGAGCGCTGTAAAGGACAGTCTGAACCGCGCCGCTTCCATCGCCGATGTGTCGATGGCCGCGGGCGAGTCGGTTTCGGACCTGCTTAACCAACTGCGCGAAAAAGTCGTCGGCGCGATGGACACCTCCATCGATACGACGTCGCGCAACGCGTTGAACGGCGATTTCGTGTCGATCCTTGGGCAGATCCAGCACATCGTTGAGAACGCTACCTTCAACGGTTCGAATATCCTCGACGGGTCGCTGGCGACCAATATCCAGTTCATCGCCAATGCCGACGCGAATTCGGTCATCACCTTGTCGGTGCGCACCATGGCGCTGGGCGGTCCGATCCTGACCTTGTCGGCGGGGGCGCAACTGTCGACGGCGACCTCGGCATCCAATATCCTGAGCTCACTCGACACGTCGATCCTGAACCTGAATGCCAGCCTGGGCGCACTGGGTTCGCAAGCCAAGCAGATCGAAGGGCACCTAAGCTTTGTCGACAAGCTGGGTGACGCGATCAAGGGCGGCATTGGCAATCTGGTCGATGCCGACATGGCCAAGGAAAGCTCGCGCCTCCAGGCTTTGCAGGTCCAGCAGCAGCTGGGTGCGCAAGCTCTGTCGATCGCCAACCAGTCGCCGCAGCAGATCCTGGCCCTCTTCAAGTAGGGACGGCAAAAAGATACCATATTTATCGGCCCGCGACCCAGGTCGCGGGCTTTTCTGTGGCCAGGGTTAACCCTTCGGCTTTACGACTCTTAAACATTAGTAAGAGAGACTGAGGGTTCTGATTCTGTGTCCAAAAGGACAGGACCCGCTGTGATTACGTTCGATGCGTCATTGATATCGAGCTATTACAATTCGAAGATCGGCCTCGGGACCGCTTCGTCATCGGGATCTTCTGGCTCAACCGGCGCAACGGGTACGACCAAGACCTATTCTCCGACCGGTTCGGCGACAGCGCCGCGTTCGCCCTGGGCCGTCGGCTCAAAAATGCCGCAGGAAGACGACCTGGTCAGCCAGGTTCTTAAGGGGCACCGCTTTATCAATCCGCGCGCGATCACCATCGACGCCGTTGGGGCGTCGCAGGACTACTCCAAGCTCTTTACCCTCTATCAGGGGCTGACCGCGTTGCAGGGGCTGGCGGAAAAGGCGCAGGACGACAAGATTTCCACCAATGTCATGGCCGACGTCAAACGGCGCTTCTCAGCGGGCATGAAAGAGGTCACCGAGTATCTCGGCGATACGAAATTCGATCACGTCGCGCTGTCCCAGGGCACGCTGACGGAGAAGCTGAAGAGTACGGTCGGTGTGCCGCGGACCGATACCGTCTATACGGCCGATGCGATCCATACGGGATCGGCGACGACGGCGGTCAAGGCGTTCGAGGGCGACGTTCAGTTTTCCATGTCGGTCAAGAAGATCGGTACCGCAACGCCGTTTACCGTCAATATCGACCTGAGTGAGATGGGGACGACGACGCGCTCCATGTCCAACGTCGTCTCGTTCATCAATGGCAAGCTAAAAGAGCAGGGGCTCTTCACCAAGTTCGAAGTCAGCCGGACAGCCGCAGTGCCGACCACGACCACGATCAACGGCAAGACAGTTACCCTGTCCAAGGGGCAGGAAAGCTACGGTCTCAAGCTCAAGGGCGTATCGTACGAGGCCGTGACTTTCAGCGCGGCGTCCAAGGCGGATTCGGTCTTCGTCATGCAGTCGTCCGGCGACAGCGCGACCAAGACGACCTCCACGACAAAGAAGACTGACGAGACGGAAGCGGCGGCGGACCCGAAGAAGCCCAAGGTGACGGCGCAACTCCTGAAGTTCCAGACCGACCAGAATGCGTCCGGCACGACGCTGGCCGAGCCGGTGTCCAAGGTCGGCGACAAGTACTGGGTCGAAGGGCAATCGCAGCAGACCGCCATGCCGGATACGGTGGCCAATGTCCGCCAGTCGATCGCGGGGCCCGACGGTTCGGTCTACGTGCTGGCCGATGTCAACGGCCAGATTTCTAACCAGGACATCAAGGGCACGACCGACGTCGCCCTGATGAAGTACGATTCCGCCGGCAATATTGTCTTTACGCGCACCTTGGGCGCATCCGATGCGGCGTCCGGCTATTCCATGGCCGTGTCGGCCGACGGCAAGATCGCGATCGCGGGTTCGGTCACCGGCGCGCTTAACATCTCCAAGACGACGGTGACCACCTATGGCACCGCCCCCAAGCAGACGACCTCGACGACCACGATCCACGAAGGCACGAAGGGTTACGATGAATCTGTTTCGGACAGCTTCGTGTCGGTCTACGATCCCGACGGCGTCGAGATGTGGACGCAGCGCAAGGGTGGCAATGGCGAGGATGAGGCGACGGCTGTGGCGTTCGGCGCCGACGGCTCGATCTATGTCGGCGGCCGGACGCGGACCTCAATGCCGGGGGCAACAACGGCGATCCAGGGCGGATGGGACGGATATGTCATGGGCTTCGACGCCACGGGCAAGTCCAAGTTCACGGTCCAGACCGGCACCGACAAGACCGACTCGATCTCTGGCCTGGTGGTCGATGGAAACACGCTTTACACCTCGGGCATTGAGGACGGCAGCGCGGTCGTAAAGACCTTCACGCTTGACGCCCAGCCGGCAACGCGCACCGTCAAGGATGCCAACGGCAACGACGTCATCCAGAACTACACGAAATATTCGGCCACCCAATCGGCATCGCGCAATCTCGGCGGCATTGGTGGCGGCTCGATCAGCGGCATGTCGCTGTATAACGGCAAGCTTTATCTCGGCGGCTCGTCTGGCTCGGACAAGTTGCTGGAAACGACCGGCAACGTCAAATCCAGCTATTCCGGCGGCTACGACGCCTATGCCCTGGCGATCGACGCCAACCTGGCCTCCACGGCTTCGGACACCATCGCCTACTATGGCGGCGCGGGCGTCGAAAAGGATGCCAAGGTCCAGTTCATTAATGGCAAGGCGTGGATCGCCGGCAGCACGACCGGCGCCATCGCCGAAGACGCCGACAACGATGTCAACCAGATCGCCTCGGGCAAGACGACGGCCGGCACGACCAAGACCGACGCCTATCTGACGCGGCTCAATCTCGACGCGGCGCCCGCCGACGTCGTCGAATATCAGCAGCGTTTTACCGGCAAGGACGGGGTCGTCCAGCCGAACGCCATCGCCGTGTCGGCAGGATCTTCCAGCGTGCTCGACCGCCTGGGCCTGCCGATGGGCACGGTCATGTACAAGGATTCGACCGCCATTACCGCAGGCACCAGCGTCCGGACCGGCGACCAGTTCGCGGTGGTCGATCCCAATTCTGGCCTGAAGCGGACCGTCACGATCGACGCCGGCGAGACGCTCGAAACCCTGGCCAAGAAGATCGTGCGCGCCTCGGGCTACAAGCTCAAGGTCGATGTCCAGAAGGTGACCGGCAAGGACTATTCGCAGCTCAACATCCAGCCGGCCAACAAGTCGTCCAAGATGGAGTTCGTCGCCGGTCCGGCCGGGCGCGACGCGCTCGAAGGGCTGGGCCTCGAAGCCGGCATCGTCAGCGCCGATGCCAAGAAGCCAATGGACGCCAGCGCCAACGATTATCTCGAGTCGCAAAAGGCGATGGGACTGAACTACGACGCTTCGCTCAATCTGAGCTCCGACGCCAGCATCGCCAAGGCCATCGAATCGCTGAAGGAAACGATCAAGAACGTCCAAAAGGTCTATAATTACCTGAAATACGGCGATCCGCAGGAAAGCGACGCCAAGTCTAAGAAGGCCTCGGGACCCGCGCCGGCCTATCTGACCGACCAGATCAAGAACTATCAGGCGGGCCTGATGCGTTTGGGTATATCGACCTAACTTCCCCGGCATAAAAACGCCTCAAATACCAAATAGCTCATGCGGAAGGCTTGAGCGTCCCTGCCGGCTCGCGTAGACTGGCGGGATCGACGCTCGCATGATTTGCGTAAATGAGGGGGACCTTCATGACACCAGAAAAGAAGCGCATGATTGCCATCGGCGCCGGTGCAGCGGTCGCGATCGCTGTCGCCGTGGCGCTGGCCGTGGGCATGTCGAAAAGCCACAAGGGCGAGGAGAAGATGAACGACCAGCCGCCTGGCCTGGTCTTTAACGTCAATGACGAACCCGCCAAGCTCGATCCCAAGAAGACGTTGCGCTGCTACGTTTCGGGCGCCTATGTCGGCGATCTGACCCTGGCCGAATGCGCCAAGAAGAATGGCGTCGCCGCCCAGGCGCTGGACGTCGGCCTGGATGACTCGGGCAATGTCGTCGCCGCGCCCACCGGTTCTCTGACGCCGGTGCCTGGCGCGCCGGCCACCACGTCGGCCGATCCGTCCCTGCCGGCAGGTGGCGGCGAGGTCGTCCCGGATACCGGGGCGGGGCAGGGGCCAACGGCGGCTTGCCTGCGCTACAGCGGCAATCAGTGGAACACGCTCTCGGACAACCTCAGCCTTAACCAATGCGCGCGCCTGCTCTATGATGGCCGCTGCGTGACGCCGGGTTCAGCGCAGTACGGCCGATGGGGCGAAAAAACCCTGCGCCTGGTGCCTAAGCGCGTCGAAATCTCTGATGACAATACAACCTTCCGCACCCTGGTTGACCAGGGGCAGGGCTGTTCGGTCCGGTAAGGACACTGAATAATAGATCGGGAGGCTGGCATGCGCATCGTAAAAGCACTGGTTCTGGGAAGCCTGGGTACGGCCGCTGCGGTCCTGACGGGCTGTGAAAAGGAGCTGAAGGCGCCTGCGGCCGACGATGTCTGCTACTTCATCGGCCACCCGCCGGGCGCCAAGGAGCCGAAGTTCAATCCTGTCGCGCGCAACGTGCCGTCGATCGAAAAATGCGCGGTCGAGCTGTTCACCGTCCGCACCAATATGCGCGTGACCGGCACCGCCGGCCCGATCACCGAAGGCGCCTATAACGGCAGTTTCCTGTTCGTGAACAATACGACCGTGGAAATGGCGCCCAAGTATGAGGGCATGCGCATGACGCTGTTGGTCAAGGCCGGCAATAAGCTGGTCCAGCCGGGTGCCATCGTTGTCGAGGAGCCGCGCGGCAACGAGCCCCACACGGTCGAAGTGCCCAAGGACTTGCCGCAAAAGAACGCCGACGGCAAGGTTGTAACCCCCGGCCAATAGAGCATGCTCCGAAAAGTGGAAACCGGTTTTTCGGGCCAGAGCGATATGGCGAAAAGTGCCAAGAAGCGTTTCTGGGGTTTTCGCCATAAATATCGCGACAAAACAAGCATGCGACCACTAATGACACCGAACTGTGCTGCGTTTCATTGAAACGGAGCACAGTTCGGCGTAAGGGGTTTGCCTAACCGCTGCATGTGGACTATATGATGAGAACAAGTCGGGAACATTCGGCTTGATCCATTGTCTTGGGCCTTCGTGCCGTTGATTAACAGGAATCGTTAACGCCGCGCCCCCTGTCGGGGTGCGTAAGGCTTGGATTCAGGCAAGGAAGTCTCTAAAGTCACATCAACGAGTCGGGGCTGCGCGCCATTTTGCGCCTGCGCGGCCGGCAGTCAGAAAGGCAGTATTCATGGCGGGAAGCGTCAACAAGGTCATTATCATCGGCAATCTGGGCAAGGACCCGGAAATCCGTACACTGAATTCCGGTGAGCGCGTCGCCAACCTCACCGTCGCCACCTCCGAACAGTGGCGCGACAAGATGACGGGCGAGCGCAAGGAAAAAACCGAGTGGCACCGCGTCGTCATCTTCAATGACAACCTGGCCAAGATCGCCGAGCAGTATCTGCGCAAAGGCTCGACCGTCTATCTCGAGGGCTCGCTTCAGACCCGTAAGTGGACCGATCAGCAAGGCCAGGAAAAGTACACGACCGAAATCGTCCTGCAGCGCTTTAACGGCAATCTGACCCTGCTTGGCGGCCGTGGTGAGGGCGGCGGCGCTTCGTCCGGTGGCGGTGGCTACAATGACTATGAAGATAGCTACGGCGGCGGTGGCGCCCCGGCATCGGCGGGTCCGAAGCAGCAGTCCAAGCAGCCGGCCCAGAACTTCGATCTCGACGACGAGATCCCGTTCTAGGCTTTAATCAGGCTAGATGCAGTAAATTAAGTACCAACAGCAAGACATTGATTCATGAGCGATAACGACAACGGCGATAATCTGGGTGGCGACCTCAATCCGTACGAAGGTGCGGGTGGGGCCCTGCCGCCGGGCATCGGCTCCGTCACCATCGAGGATGAGCTCAAGCGCTCCTATCTCGATTACGCCATGAGCGTCATTGTCTCGCGTGCCCTGCCGGATGCGCGCGATGGCCTGAAGCCCGTCCACCGCCGCATCCTCTATATGATGCAGGCCTCGGGCTATACGCCGGAAAAGTCCTATGTGAAGTGCGCCCGCCCGGTCGGTGACGTCATGGGCCGGCTGCACCCGCACGGCGACTCGGCCATTTACATGGCCCTGGTCCGCATGGCCCAACCCTTCTCGATGGGCCTGGTCCTGGTCGACGGTCAGGGCAATTTCGGCTCGGTCGACGGCGATCAGCCCGCGGCCATGCGTTATACCGAATGCCGCCTGGCCAAGCCGGCCATGTCGATCCTTGCGGATATCGACAAGGACACGGTCGACTTCCAGCCGAACTATGACGGCAAGGAAGAAGAACCGACCGTCCTGCCGACGCGGATTCCGAACCTTCTGGTCAACGGCGCCGGCGGCATCGCCGTAGGCATGGCGACCAACATCCCGCCGCATAACCTGGGCGAAGTCATCGACGCCTGCGTGGCCATGCTCGATAATCCGGCCATCACGCTCGAGGAACTGCTCGATATCGTGCCGGGCCCGGACTATCCGACCGGTGGGGAAATCCTTGGCCGTTCGGGCGCGCGCCAGGCGCTTCTGACCGGACGCGGTTCGGTGGTGACGCGCGGCAAGGCCAGCGTCGAAACGATCCGCAAGGACCGTGAGGCCATCGTCGTCACCGAGATCCCGTATCAGGTGAACAAGGCGGCCCTGATCGAGCACATCGCCGAACTGGTGCGCGACAAGCGCATCGAGGGCATCAGCGACGTCCGCGACGAAAGCGACCGTCACGGCATGCGCATCGTCATCGAGCTGCGCCGCGACGCGTCGGGCGACGTCCTGCTGAACCAGCTTTATCGTTTCACGGCGCTGCAATCGAGCTTCGGCGTCAACATGCTGGCGCTCAACCACGGCCGCCCGCAGCAGATGGGCCTGCGTAAGCTGCTCGACATCTTCCTGGAGTTCCGCGAAGAGGTCGTCGTCCGCCGCATCCGCTTTGAGCTCAACAAGGCGCGCGACCGCGGCCATACCCTGGTCGGCCTGTCGATCGCGGTGGCCAATATCGACGAAGTGATCCACATCATCCGCTCGTCGGCCGACCCGACCGAAGCGCGCGAACGCTTGACGGCGCGCACCTGGCCGTCGGGGGACATGGCGCCGATGATCGCGCTCATCGCCGACCCGCGCTCGATCGTTCTGGACGGCGGCGATGTCCGCCTGACTGACGAACAGGCGCGCGCTATCCTGGCCCTGACCCTGTCGCGCCTGACCGGTCTTGGCCGCGATGAAATCGGCGACGAGATCAAGGCCCTGGCGGCGGCGATCGCCGAATACCTCGAAATCCTCGGCTCGCGGGAACGCATCCTCGGCATCGTCCGCCAGGAACTGATCGACGTGAAGGCGGCATTCGCTGTCCCGCGTCGCACAGCTATTCTCGACAGCGAAGGCGATATCGAGGACGAGGACCTGATCCCGCGCGAGGACATGGTCGTCACCGTGACGCATTCGGGCTACGTCAAGCGTACGGCGCTGGCCGCCTACCGCGAGCAGCATCGCGGTGGCAAGGGCCGGTCTGGCATGGCGATGAAGGACGAGGACGCCATCACCGGCGTTTATTCGGCGACGACGCATCAGCCGATGCTGTTCTTCTCGTCGACGGGCAAGGCCTATAAGCTCAAGGTCTGGCGTCTGCCGCTTGGCAATCCACAGTCCAAGGGCAAGGCCTTCGTCAACCTGCTGCCGCTCGACAGCGGCGAGACCATCACCAACATCCTGGCCCTGCCCGAGGATGAAGCGTCGTGGGAACGCCAGGACATCATCTTCGCCACCCGGTCCGGCGACATCCGCCGCAACAAGCTGAGCGATTTCGTCAACGTCAACCGCGCCGGCAAGATCGCCATGAAATTGGAAGATGGCGACGCGATCGTCGGTGTGGCCATCTGTACCGAAGACCAGGACGTGCTGCTGTCGACCGGCGCCGGGCGTTCGATCCGCTTCGCCGTTGATGAAGTTCGCGTCTTCAAGGGCCGCGACTCGACCGGCGTGCGCGGCGTCCGCCTGAACGGCGACGACACTGTTATCTCCATGGCTATCCTGCGCCGCGTCGATGCCTCACCCGCCGAACGCGCCGCCTATCTCAAGGAAGCCTCGCGCCGCCGCGCCGCCATGAGCGGTGAAAGCGAAGAGGGGGCGGCCGCGCCAGAGCCAGTGGAAGAGGAGGGCGAAGACGCCTCCGAAGCCGTGGCCCTGAGCGAAGAACGCTTCAACGAACTGGCCGCCGCCGAGGAGTTCATCCTGACGGTCGCCGATACAGGCTTTGGCAAGCGGACGTCTTCGTACGACTATCGCCGCACCGGGCGTGGGGGGCAGGGCATTGTCGCCATCGACCTGTCGAAGCGCGGCGGCAAGCTGGTTGCGTCCTTCCCGATCGAGGCGGGCAACGGCCTGCTGCTGGTGACCGATACGGGCCAGTTGATCCGCACCAATGTCGCCACCGTGCGGATTGCCGGCCGCAACACCCAGGGCGTGACCATCTTCCGGACGTCGGGCGGCGGCAAGGTCGTGTCGGTTGAGCGGATTGTCGAAAGCGCCGAAGACGACGCTGAGGCGCCCTCGCTCAGCGATCAGGGCTGACCTTAACACAAGGAACCAGACGGAATGCGGATTGGGCTCTATCCAGGGACGTTCGATCCCGTCACCAATGGCCACAGCGATATCATCGAGCGCGCCGTCAAACTGGTCGACAAGCTGGTCATCGGCGTCGCCAAAAATATCGGCAAAGGGCCAACCTTCACGCTCGATGAACGGGTCGAGATGATCAGGGAGCAGGTCGCGCGCCACGGCAGCCGCGTCGAGGTCATTCCGTTCGAAAGCCTGCTGATCCACTTCGCCCAGGAGGTCGGCGCGACGGTCATCATCCGCGGATTGCGCGCCGTCGCCGACTTCGAGTACGAATTTCAGATGACAGCGATGAACCAACAGCTTAATCGTGAGATTGAGACCGTGTTTCTGATGGCCGATCCGCGCCATCAGGCCGTAGCATCGCGTTTGGTCAAAGAAATAGCCCAATTGGGCGGCAGTATCGCGCCGTTTGTGGCGCCCAGCGTGGCGGAACGCCTGTTGGCTAAGGTAAAGGGATAGATTGTTTATGTCAGGGGTGAAAACAAAGGCTGTCTTGGGGGCAATTGCGGCCTTGCTGGCGTCGACATCGGCGATGGCGCTCGACCCCGGATATCGCGAACTTGACGCGCAGAATACCCTCGTCATCGACACCACCAAGGGGCAGGTCGTCGTCGAAATGTATCCCCAGCTGGCGCCGGCCCACGCTGAACGCATGCGGACCCTGGCGCGCCAGGGCTTCTATGACGGCATCATTTTCCACCGCGTCATCGAAGATTTCATGGCGCAGACCGGCGACCCGCAAGGCACAGGGCAGGGGGGCTCGACGCTTCCCGACCTGAAAGGCGAATTCACGGTCCGCAAGGACACCAGTTTCCCCATGAAGGTCGTGCAGCGCCAGGGCGGCAGCGAAATCGGCTATCTTGGCGCCATGCCGGTCCAGAGCCAGGTGCCGGAACTGGCCGCCATCACCATCGACGGCAAGACTCAGGCCTGGGGTCTGTATTGTCAAGGCGTGCTGGGCATGGCGCGCGACAACTCGCCCGACTCGGGCAACAGTCAGTTCTTCCTGATGCGCGGCGCCAATGACGTGCTGGAAAAGCGCTATACCGCGTTCGGCACCGTCGTCAGCGGCCTCGACGTGGTGCGCAAGATCAAGATCGGCGAACCGGCGATCAATCCGGATAAGATGACCAAGGTGCGCGTGCTAGCCGACATCCCCGAAGCCGAACGCCCCAAGATCGAGATCATGGATACCAATTCGCCGCAGTTCCAGGCGGTGGTTGACGCCAAGATCAAGGAGCTGGGCACCAACTTCTCGCCTTGCGACGTCACCGTGCCGGTCAAGCGCACCGATATGCCGCCGGCGACGACAACCGCTGCTTCCAAGCCGACAGCGCCCGCTTCGTAAGGCGGTCGTACTTCAGGCGGTCAAAGGGCGTCTTCGGGCGCCCTTTTTTGTGTCTGCCCGTTGTTTGTCTGTTCCGCGGGCCTGGATTTTCCACCGCCACGCCCCCGGCGGCGGCGCGGGCGTTTCCTGGCCATCGACAGCAACAGCCCTTCACGCAGGCCCCGGTCGGCGACCCTCAGGCTCTGGCAAGGCCAGAGGCGCTGGACGGCCTCAAGTATGGCGGCGCCGGCCAGCACCAGGTCAGCGCGGTCGCGGCCGATGCAGGGTTCCAGTTCGCGGCCCGACCGCCCCAGATCGAGCAGGCGGGTGATGACATCCTGGCATTGGCTCTGCTGCATCCACAGGCCGTCGACGCGTGAACGGTCGTAGCGGTCGAGGCGCAGGTGCATCCCGGCCAGGGATGTGATGGCGCCGGACGTCCCGACGATATAGGCCTCGCCGCAATCGAAGGCGTCGCGAAACGCGTCGGCGTCGCTGAAATCCTTAAGCCGTTCCACGACATCGGTGATCATGCGTTCGAACCAGGCGCGGGTGTCGCCGCTTTCAGGCTCGGGGAAGCGCTCGGCCAGGGTAACGACGCCGACCGGCAGCGAAATCCAGAAGCGCGGGCGCGGCATGATGCGTGAGGCCTTGAGATCCGTACGCTTGCCCGGCGTGGCGGCCAGTTCGACCCAACTCAGCTCGGTCGAGCCGCCGCCGACATCCATGACCAGGGCCGCGCGCGGCTTGGGGGTCAGGCCTTCGCCGTCGAGCAGCGAGGCGCAGCCCATCACCGACAGCCGCGCCTCTTCTTCGGGCGAGATGATGGTCAGACGCAGACCGGTTTCCCGCTCGACGCGCGCGATGAAGTCGCGGCCGTTGCGCGCGATGCGGCAGGCCTGTGTAGCGACGGCGCGGATGCGCGTGACGCCGCGCTTTTCGATCTTTTCGGCGCAAATTTTCAGCGCGCGCAGGGCGCGTTCCATGGCGCGTTCATCCAGCCGGCCCGATGCCGACAGGCCTTCGCCCAGACGGACGATGCGCGAAAAGGCTTCGACGATCTTGAACTGCGAATTGTGCAGGGTGGCGATCATCAGCCGGCAATTATTGGTGCCGAGATCGAGCGCCGCGTACAGGACCTGTCCTTCGCCCGCAGGCGCCTGGCGCTCGCGGGATTGCGGGAAACGCCGTCCCCTGGAACGCTCACCGGACGCACCATTGGCCGGCCCCGCGCCGGAAGAATTGCCCACCGGCCTGGACCGGCGGGTTTTTGAGGGAGCCTGCATGGCTCATACCCCTTATGTATTTTTCACGCGCCGATGCGCGTCTTCCCCGGCACTGTGAGCGCTTTCCGAAAAGTGTGCAACGGTTTTTGGATACAAAAGCGCGCCAAAATAAAAGGTTAGAGACGGGGAGGGAGCTATGCCAACCGGTGATTCCATGTGGTCGGTCAAACCCTTATGGAGGGTGCGAAGGTGTTATCTTAAATGGCTTTTCGCCCGCCGGGATTAACCATAAAGCGCCTTGAATGAAAAACGCTGTTCATTGACAACCAAAGGGAGAAGGCGCTGAAAGCCTGGCGGCGATGGGGTTACAAACGGGTGGTCCAACAAGGTATGGGAATCACGCGATGCCGGAGCAAAGATCTGCGAAGTTCGACATTGGACAGGTCGTGACGCACAGCCTGTTCGAATTCCGTGGCGTCGTCTTTGACGTCGATCCTGAGTTTTCCAATACCGAAGAGTGGTGGCAGGCCATTCCGGAAAAGGTCCGTCCCGTCAAGAATCAGCCCTTCTACCACCTGCTGGCGGTGAGCGGTGACGCGCACTATGTCGCCTATGCGTCCGAAGAAAACCTGTGCGTCGATACGACAGGCCAGCCCCTGCAGCATCCCCAGGCCAAGCTCCTGTTCGAGCGTTTCGAGAACGGCCGTTACCTGCCCAAGAGCCGCATGGCGAACTGA
>CAMLPZ010000009.1 GCA_946482045.1 uncultured Asticcacaulis sp. | reverse complement strand
CTTTGTCGCGATATTTTTGGCGAAAACCGCTGACACTTTTCGCCATATCGCTCTAACAGCCGGCCAACTTGCCTTGGCCGTTACCACCAGATAAAATCGCCTACTTGTCCGTGCGGACGTTTCGGCGTGACCGCGTCGTCATCTCGGGGCGCGGATGGAGTTCGACACGGTCCCGCACAGGAGCCGCACGGGTGAACATCCGCTCCCTGAGGTGGTCGCGTTTGCGCCGGGAAAACAGCGCCTCGTAAACCGTCAGCGTGACGATGGCCAGAAGGTAGGTTGTGAGCTGGGGACGAGTAAATACCGGAAATGCGAACCAGAGCAATATAGATCCGGCCGCAAATGGATAGAGGACCAGGCCCGTCGTCTCGCCCTTGATGGCCTTCTTCCAAAAGACACAGGTCAGTGCGCCGAGGATTGCCATGAACAGGTAGGCCCATGGGCCCCAATCCTGATAATAATAACCGAACGCCGTGACCCAATTGAAGGAGCGCGCTAAACCCGCCTGCTGCGTGGCGTCAAACTCCGATAAAAACACGGCGGTGGTATCCGGCAAGCCAAGCAGGGTCTGGAAATTGACAATCTTATAGATGAACGGCGCGTTACTCAGCCAGGCGAATGAATAGGTGCCCGTGCCCGCGTATGGAAACGCCAGTCGTCCTTCAAGGACAGCCACCAGATGATTGAATGACGCCGGACCGTAGCCATACAAGGTGCGCTGCATCTGGTATTCGCTCGTGTTGCCACGCAGCAAGCTGAAAGCCATGAAAATGGCGATCATGGCGACCGCTGCAAACGCCGACAGCGTTACGAGCTTACGCACATTGATCTTGCCGCTGGTTGCCTTCATGACAAGATACACAATCAATGAACCCACCAGCAGCGGTATGATCTCATAGCGCGCCACCTTTACAATCGAAATCAACACGGCGAGCAGCAACGCTCCGGCAATACAAAGGGCGGACAGCCTGGCCTGCTGTGAGTTCAGGTTGTCGAACACGACCATGTGTTTGCCCATCGACCACCAGACCAAGGCAATCAGCAGTGGCTGCACGCCTGCAAGCCCGCCTGTGGTGTCGATCACCTGCTTTGCCACATCGCCGTCACCGGAAAGAACCAGACCAATCAGGCCGGGTGTATTCTTCAGAATCAGCATCATGCTCAGGAGATTAAGCGCACCTACCGCGATCAACGGAGGCAGGTGATAGAGCTTGTTCTGGACAAGGGCCTGTTTTTCGCGACGCTGCTTGTTTTGTATCGCCAGTGTGCGGTTCCGGGCGTTTCCTCCCATCAGAAAGAATCCCGCCAGGAAAGAGAGACAGCTCAGTCCGTACAGGAATAGTAGCTTTCCGTTTCCGGCCATGAGATTAGGCTCATTCATGACCGCTTCATACGCATCCTTGGGAATCATCACGGATGCGATACAGATCATATAGGCAACGGCGACCATGCCGACGGGAGAGACAGCCGTAAAAACATTGAAGCCAGTCCCGCGAAATACATTGAACATAATACAAAATCCGACCCAATGATGCACCGCAGCATTAGCACAGGTTTTACGTCAAGGCCAACCGCTGTTAACAATAGTCCCATACGGCGAGGACAAACTGCATAAAATCCTAACCTGGAAAGCCATTCATAAACGTCAGCCGTGTGAAGCTACTCAATAAATTTGTCCGAAAGCAGTCACGACTTGTGCCGGAAAAATGGCGCCCGCTCTTTAAATTTACGCAATTTTTATAATTAAAAATCACCTCAGAATTGCATTCGTATTAACACTTTTCTGCAACAATTCGCCTTTATGACGAAAGTGTCCGTCACGGTGGCGGATGCGTGTTGCAGTTGAGTATGAGTGATGGATCATATCGTAAGTGAGGCCCCCGAAAAATTCGAGGCCCCGTCTGCAGACCGTCCTGACTGCGACGCCCGACCGACAAAGCCGCAGCCCCGCAGGGCAGCGATGTCGGGTGTCTCGGCTGTTATGGCCGCAACCCTCGCCGCCTGTGGTGGCGGAGGTGGGGGCGGCGGAAGCAGTGCTTCGGCTCCGGCCCCATCTCAACCTGCCGTAGTGACTCCCCCCGTGCCGCAAATCAGCGATGCGGAAGCCACGCGTTTCCTGCTTCAGACTCAGTTTTCTGCTTCGGACGCCGACATTGCAGCCGTAAAGTCACAGGGATTTACCGGCTGGTTAGGCAACCAGTACATCGCCGCCACCAGCATAAGCCTGTGGGACTGGCTGGATAGCCGCGGTTACAACGCCGTTACCCAGGATAAGCACTACTTCCACGTCGAACCCGCCGAAAACGGTATCTGGCACCAACTGATCGCATCCCCCGACCAAGTGCGCAAGCGCGTGACGCTGGCCCTATCGGAACATTTCGTTGCCCCGTTCAATTCGACCAATATGTGGCCGTCCTATATAGCCGCCGGCTATTGGGACATGCTCAACGCCAACGCGTTCGGAACGTTCCGCGCCTTAATGGAAGCCGTGACGCTTAACTTGCAGATGGGTATATTCCTAAACGTGGTCGGCAGCGGTAAAGCCGATGACAGCGGCCGGCAACCCGACGAGAACTACGCCCGGGAATGTATGCAGTTGTTCACCACTGGCTTGACCATGCTGAACATTGACGGCACGCCCAAGACCGACCTGTTCGGCAATCAGAGTGACGTTTTCAATCTCGAAGATGTTACCAATCTTGCGCATGTCTTTACCGGATATGCAGCCGACGTCGCCGATGTGAATACGACGACGGTGGCCTGGGAAACCTTCGCGATCCGTGAGCCCATATACGCCCGGCGCCCGATGACTGTCGTCAGGGGCCTCCATTCCAACACCGCTATATCGTTCCTTGGCACCACGATCCCCGCTAATACGGGGGCGGAGGACAAGCTGAGAATTGCCCTGGATACCTTGTGCAATCACCCCAATGTCGGACCGTTCTTCGCGAAGGCGATGATCAAGCACCTGGTCATGTCCAATCCCAGCCCCGCCTATGTCGGGCGGGTTGCCGCAACTTTCAACGACAATGGCGCTGGCGTACGTGGAGATCTCAAAGCGGTCTGGACGGCCATATTCACTGACGCCGAAGCACGTGCGCTTCCGGATGCGGTCACCGGGGGCAAGCTGCGCGAACCTATCGTACGTTTCGTACAATGGGCGCGTACAGCCGAGGTTGCGACGTCTACCGGACAGTGGGGGATTCCCGATCTTTCGAGCATGCAGAGCCTTGGCCAAAGCCCGCTGCGCTCACCTTCGGTTTTCAACTTCTTCCGCCCAGGCTATATTCCACCCAATACAGCCATGGCTGACAGGAAGATGGTCGCTCCCGAATTCCAGATCGTCAACGAGACGACGACGGCCGGCTATCTCAACTTCATGCTGGGCGCCGTCACGTCCGGCGTCAATGACGTGAAACCGCAATATACGGCACTGCTGGCCAAGGCCGACGATGCCGCGGCCCTTGTGTCCGCGCTCAATCTGCGCCTGACGGCCAACCAACTGTCGCCTGCTACCGTCACCCTGATCCAGACCGCCGTCGCCGGCTTGCCCGCGACAACGGACGCCCAGAAGCTCAATCGTGTCCAGGCCGCTGTCTATCTGACCATGGCCTCTCCCGAATATCTTATCCAAAAGTAGACCCTCCCATGATGATCGGCAAAACGCGGGATGTGACCCGCCGTGCACTTTTCTCGCGCCTGGGCAAGCTGGCCATTGTCGGCGGGGGCGCCCCGTTCGCGCTCAACCTCGCCGCCATGGGGGAAGCGGCTGCCTTTACGAACAGCGACTATCGCGCGCTGGTCTGCGTCTTCCTGCATGGCGGTAACGACCAGGGCAATACACTTATTCCATATGATGCGGCCAACTATGCCCTGTACAGCGCCATTCGCGGCGGCGGTCCGGGCGAGACCGCCGGCGGTATCGCCTATGCCCGCGCCGACCTGAACAATACATCGCTGGCGCCGCGCACGCCGCAGACCCTGACCGACAATCTCCAGTACGCGCTTTCGCCGTACCTGACCGGGCTCAAGGGCATGTGGAACCTGGGACGGATGGCCGTGCAGCTCAATGTCGGCCCCTTGATGCAGCCAACGACGCTTTCGCAGTACAATAGCACCAACCGGACGGCCAATCCGTTGCCGCCGCGCCTGTTTTCCCACAACGACCAGGCATCGGTGTGGCAGTCGCTGGCGCCGGAAGGCTCAACCACCGGCTGGGCCGGACGCATGGGCGATCTGGCGCTGTCGGGCAACGGCAACAGCCTGATGACCTGCATTTCGGCGTCCGGAAACGCCGTCTTCCTGTCCGGCGGGTCGGCTGTCCAATACCAGATCGGAAACAGTGGCGCGCTTCCGGTGACAGCGCTGAAGTCCGACGTGTTCGGTTCCTCGGCTTGTACCGATGCGCTCAATACACTTATTACTCAGCCGCGCGCCAACATCTTCGAGGAAGAGTACGCGAAGGTCCTGCGCCGATCCGTCACGTGGGAAAGCACCGTAAACGCCGCTCTGTCTCCCGTTTCACTGTCGACCAGCTTCGACCTTGATGGGCAGTCGAATGTTCTGGCCAATCAGCTCAAGACGGTTGCCCGCCTGATCGCTGCGCGCAACATACTGGGCGTCAAACGCCAGGTCTTCTTCGTTCAGTTGGGCGGCTTCGATACCCACGACCACCAGAACCAGGATCATCCGTTGGCCATGTCGCGGCTGAACGAGGCCCTGACCGCCTTCTATACCGCCACCGTCGAAATGGGCGTCGCGGACCAGGTCACGACGTTTACGGCATCGGATTTTGGCCGCACCCTGTCGTCCAACGGTACCGGCACCGACCACGGCTGGGGATCGCATCACTTCATCATGGGCGGCGCCGTCAATGGCGGCCGTTATTACGGGACGGCGCCGCACGTATCCGTGACCAGCGACGACCAGGTCGGTCAGGGGCGCCTTCTGCCCACGACGTCGGTCGATCAATACGCCGCGACATTGGCGCGCTGGTTTGGCGTCTCGTCTTCGGAAATCAGCACGATCTTCCCAAATATCGGCCGGTTCAATACGCCCGATATGGGCTTCCTGGCTTAAGGCTCGCAGTCGCGCCAGTGGAAGGCAATTGCAATCCACCGGCGATTTCCGCTATATAACCGTATCCGCTCGACTTTCTGTGTTTGTCGTTTACCGATCGTCGTCTAACCACCCTGCGGGACGTGAAGATCCATTCCGCTTATGTGGGCGTATATCCGTAGGGGCGTTTATTTGTTTTTCCGACGCGCCGTTCATCCCCTCGGAATGAACGACTATTGAAGCTTATGAAAGACTTATGCGCAAGAAGTGCATACAGGTTCGATAATTTATAAAATGAGTAGAGACAAATTCAATTATACTGCTCTAAGCTGCACACCCATTGGGGGAGGGCCTGTTGGCTAACAGCGGTAAGCCTTTGCGCATTCTTCATCTGGGCTCTTTATACGCACCCTATTCTTTCGGCGGGGCCGAGCGTGTAACTGAAATTCTAGCCGAACATCAGGTCGCTGCTGGCCACGAAGTCGCTGTCGCGCACCTGGTTCCGGCGCCGCAACACGATGCTGTCCGCAACGGCGTCCAGATCAAGCCCGTGGCTCACCGCAACCTGCTGTGGATCGAAGAAACGGGCAAGTTTCCGGCGCCCTTGCGGATTCTCAACAAGGTCTGCAGCATTTTCAACGTCTTGATAGCCAGTGATGTCGGTGCGATCCTTGACAGGTTCAAACCCCACGTTCTGCACACTCACTCCATGGTCGAACTGCCCCCCATGGTGTGGGCGGAGGCGCGCAAACGCGGCATCGGCGTGGTCCATACGCTCCACGATTACGATCTGCTGTGCGTCCGCGCCGCTCTGTTTCGCAATGGCAAGACATGCGAGCGTCAGCACGCCGGCTGCTCGGTCATTTCGGCGTGGAAACAGCGTTTCCAAAGCAATATCGATGTCGTTGTGGCTGTGTCGAAGCATGTGCTCGATATCCATGAGCAGTATGGCCTCTTCAAGGGCCTGCCAGCCGGGCGCAAGCGTGTCATCCTGAACCCTGTGGCCATGACGCCGCCAAAGGACACGCGCCCGAAGGACAAAACTTTTACCTTTGGCTATCTGGGCAGCATCAAGACCGAAAAGGGCATGGACATCCTGATCGAAGCCTGCCGCGCCCTCAAGGCTGGGCCGGAAACGGGCTGGCAACTGAAAATCGCCGGCAATGCGCCGGGCGGAATGGCGCCATGGATAGCGAAGGCGGAAGGTCTGCCGGTCGAATTCCTGGGCTTTCAGAATGCACCGGACTTCCTGTCTTCGATCGACGTGCTGGTCGTGCCATCGATATGGGCGGAGCCATTCGGCCTGACCGTTATCGAGTCCTTTGCCGTGGGCGTTCCGGTCATATGCTCGGATGTCGGCGTCATGCCGGATATTGTCGGGCGTGTGACGCCGGATTGGGTTGTGCCCGCCGCCGATATCAATGCCCTAGCTGACCGTATGCAAAGCGTACTGGCGCAAGGTCGCGAGGCCCTGCCGAAACCGCCGGCATTCGACGCCGTCATTGAAGCCGTCAAGCCGGCCCGTATTCTCGACCAGTATATGGATGCCTATCACAGCGCCATTGCGACGGCGGAGCTGAAGCCCGCAGGCAGCAAATCGCCGGACATTATCGAGGCCGGCATCGCCCCGTAAACGGCCTGCTCTCAGCCGGCAATATTGATGAACTCGCGCTGGCGCCCGTTCAACCGGACGGCCGTCAGGACGCCCGTATCATAGGCGCCGGTGTCGACACCGATGCGCCATTCCTGATTGACCGGCTCGAGCGTCGGGGTATGTCCGTGCACGACGACATAGTCGCACGCCCTTGGCGTGCTCAGGAACTCGTCGCGAATCCACAGGAAGGTTTCCGGCCCCTGGTCGGACAAGGGCTTTTTTGGTGACACGCCTGCGTGGACGAAAAGATAATCGCCGGCCTGAAACAGGTATTTCATACGCTGGATCAGTTCACGGTGCCGCGGGGGCAGGCGTCTGCGCAATTCTTCCCTGACGGCGGCGGCCGTGCTGCGGAAATCGAGATTGAAGGGGACTTCCACGCCATAGGAGGTCGCGCAGGTATCCCCGCCGTACTTGAGCCACATGGCGTCGCCCGTCGCCAGAAAGTTCATCATCGCCCACTCGTGGTTGCCGATGAGCACTTCGAGTTCACACCAGCCCCGGCCGGCGTCGATATGGGACTGCATGCGCAGGATTTCGTCGATCACGCGCGACGAGGCCGGACCACGATCGATATAATCGCCCAGCAGGACGACGCGCGGCGTTACCCTGAAAGACTGTGCGTCGAGGCGTATTTTTTCCAGCAGGCCACAGAACTCATCGAACATGCCATGGACGTCGCCAACCGCGTAAGTCAGGCGATCGATCTCGGCATTGTTAAAAGTCTGCTGCTTCTTTTTGAAAAGACCAAACAAGGGACACGAGACTCAATAAATGCGGTTGACGTGGCGTCTGTACGATACAGCCTATCATATGCGGGCAATTTCGTCGCATGCAAGTGCAGCTGAATTACAAAGCTGCCTGCCCGCGCCTCACCATATTGCATCGCAGCACAAACGGGAATATCGTCTTTTGTGGAGACAGCGCAAGAGGAAATTTGACGTGAGCCCAACGAACATGTTGCGCGCGCTCTGTTATCGCGCCCGCGAATCCACGTCGGAACCGGTTATAAAAAATCTTCAAATTCTTCGATTTATAGCCGCCGCCTGTGTTCTGTTTGAACATACGCAATACGAATCGACAACCAGACCGTTCATCGACAACAGTCGTTATCAGGTGGTCGATTTCTTCTTCTGGCCGGGTGGCGTGGACATCTTCTTCGTCATCAGCGGCTTCATAATGTACACAATCGGCCGCCAGCAGTTCGCCCGGCCCGGAGCCTCCACCGATTTCATGCTGCGGCGGATTGTCCGCGTCGTTCCGAGCTACTGGGTCTTCACGACACTGATGATAATGGCCGCCGCCGTATTCAGCGGCAGCGTCGACAAGGGCAGCATGTCAGCCCTCGACATTGTCCGATCCTATCTGTTTATCCCGTACGTCAACGCCTATGGCAGCTACTATCCCGTGCTGTCCCTGGGCTGGACGTTGAACTACGAGATGTTCTTCTACGTCCTGTTCGCCATCGCGCTCCTGTTCGATGCTCGCCGCGGCATGCTGTTCGTCATCTCCAGCCTGACAGTCGTGGGCGTTGTCGGCATGACGGGCCTTGTCACGATTCCGGTTCTGGCCTTCTGGTTCAACTCCATCGTCCTGGAATTCGTTTTCGGCATCGCCCTGGCGTGGCTGTATCAGAGAGGCTGGCGCCTCAATATCTTCGCGGGACTTGGCCTGTTCATCGCCGGCCTGCTGCTTGTCATGCTTGGCAAGCACCACCACCTCGACCTCACAGCCCTGAATTTCCGTGCCCTATGGCTGGGTATCCCAGCACTCATGATATGTGCGGGGCTGGTCATGATCGAAAAGCCGGGGACCGCGTCGCTCGTCGTCCGCGCCCTGGTGTTCGGCGGCAACATATCCTTCGCACTTTACCTGTCTCATCCATTCGCCATCAATGTCACGGCCCTGCTGGCCAAGAAGGCGGGCATCGATCAGCCCTGGCTGTTCATGAACCTGGCCATGCTGTGCGCCCTTTGCGCCGCAGCATTCTTCTACCTGGCGATCGAAAAGCCGGTGACGCGGCTTCTTAACGGATTGATAAGGAAGCGCGTCGCGCCACGATCGACTTAAACGGCTCATAGTGACACACCGGCTATCAGAATTGCTGCAATAGCGAAGACCGTCACTCTCCAATCAGGAGAAAACATTTCACAATCCGGCGTGTAGTTAATACCTACAACGTAATAGTTGGCTATCTGGTTGACGAACTGAAAAAGCCCTGCCCGCTACCAGTCCTTTATACAGTTTGATTTCAAGGCGTTATTAGATTGGGAAAGGCTGGAGGGCTAAGGTCCGACGGGCTTACCTAGGGGTAAATGCGTTAACCCCGCCATCATGAAACGACGTAAAAAATAAATTAAAGCGTTCACGCCCTTCGCTATTGCAATAATTTCTGCATGGCGGCATAATTCTTGAAGGGGCGATGATAACGCGAGAGGTGTAGTCATGCCGGATACTGTAGAGTCCACGCATACCCTGTATGCCGCACAACCGATCGCCCACAGCGGTGAGAAAAAGGCGGCCCAAATGAGCGAACCCCTTGTCGCACGCAGCATCTGTAAGCGTGTCCTAGATGTCGCCGTGGCTTCGATGGCACTGGCCTTCCTGTTGCCGGTTTTCGTTATCGTTGCCGCGCTGATCACACTGGAATCCAAAGGCGGCGTTTTCTTCCTGCAACGCCGCACCGGCCTTAACGGCAAGATCTTCCAGATTTACAAGTTCCGTAGCATGCGTGTTGCCGAAGACGGCGACAAGGTCGTGCAGGCCAAGAAGAATGATGACCGCGTTACCATGGTTGGCAAATTCATTCGCAAGACCTCGATCGATGAACTGCCCCAGCTCATTAACGTCCTGAAAGGCGATATGTCGCTGGTCGGCCCGCGCCCGCACGCCCTGGCCCACGACGGCGAGTTCGCCAGCAAGGTCCCGACCTATCAGGGCCGCTTCCAGGCGCGTCCGGGCCTCACTGGTCTGGCCGCCATCCGCGGCTACCGCGGAGAAATCAAGACCCATGCCTGCATCGAGGGTCGCGTCAACGCCGATAACGAGTACATCGAGAGCTGGTCGATCTGGAGTGATGTAATGATCATCGCCAAGACGGTTCCGATGATCTTCAAGGACAAGAACGCCTACTAAGCTTCACGAGCCAGATGAATACGAAAAAGCCCGGTGGTTCACCGGGTTTTTTTGCGCCTTACTGGCGCCCCATGCCCCCATCTGTAAGGATGGATCTATTCCGGCGGAAGACTCGCCGTCGGCACCGGGGCCTTGGGTCGCCCCGACAGCGCCTTGCCAATCCGGATGCCCGGCCGTTCGACGTAGGTATAGGTCAGGTGTGCCAGCGCGATTGTGATAGGTAAGGTCAGCGGGACATAGATCATGCTGTCGATGCGCGAGAACCGGAACAGATGGACGACCGTATCGTGCAGCAGGTAGATCGAATAGCTGATCGTCCCGAGGTAGATCAGGATCCGGCTATAACCCTCGCTTCTGAAGAACAGCAGACCAAGAAAGATGGCCGTTGCCGTCAGCCAGTTCAGGAGGATGCAGAGGAAAGAAATACCCGGCTTGGCGTCGTCGCGAAAGACAGCATAAGAGACGAACATGATAATCAGGGTTAGCACCAGGGATGTGCCGAAATAGAGGCGGTAGCGGTCAAGCCGTAGCGTTTCCGTCCGGAACAGATAGGTGATATACCCAAGGAAGAAGCTGACGAGGAAGGCAATCTTGCCGAAAGGCAGTTGACGCTGCAGAATCAGGTTAAGCACTAGAAACGCAGCGAGGCAGGCCATTAGCCCCCAATAGAGAAGGCCCGCATCCTTTTCCCGGCGCACAAAGACCAGGACCGCGAACAGTCCGTACCAGACGAGCTCTAGAAACAAGGTCCAGCTCGGCCCGCCGAAGTTTGGCAACCCGATCCATTCCTGCACGAAAATGACATGCGCCAGCAGGGCCCCGCCAAGATTGGGCACGCTTACGCGAAACAGCGCAAAGGTGATGAACAGATTGGTCAGTATGACAAAGATATAGAGGGGGTAGATGCGAAAGAAGCGCGCCAGCCAGAAGGCGTTGAGATCACGCCCCGATCCGGCCTGGGAATAGGGAATGACGTAGCCACTGATCATGAAGAAGACCAGGACGCCGATCTGGCCAAAATTGATAACGTTCTGATGGACGTAATGGATAAGCGCGTTGTCGTAATGCTCTACCGAATGCTGGAGCACCACGAGAATGGCGGCCAAGCCTCTCAGGACGTCAATGGATGCTAATCTCTTGGAAGCGGCCATTGTCTCTCCAAAGGCGGCAGCAGCGCGATCTGACCGGCGGACGTTAGCCGCTTCCATGCGGCTGTCAACAGCCCTTTCGCATCTGCGAAATTTTTGCCGCTCACAGGCGGCAATGGCAACCTACACTCTTGACGGCGGCAACATATCCAATCATTACAATGATATTGCCGATGTACGAAATTTTGTTACAGGGCCGCGTTTTCAAGATCGTTGAGGACGTTCAGATGTGCCTTAAGGATGTTTCGTCTACGCTTTCTATTTAGTGTGGCTCGCCATTGTCCGGAGACCCGCACTTCAACACGGCTGCCGCTCCGATGCCTGATTTCGCGCAATGATCTTGAGGTGGTAACACATGTCAGAAGGCAAGGCGGCCCGCCGCACTCCTTTCATCGCGAAATTCGGCGCCGCGGTCATCGCCGTATTGCTGGTACGGCATACTTTCGGCGGCGCGCTCCGCATGCTGCTGCAAAACTTCAATCTCAACTTCATCTGGTTTATTCCCGACGTATTAATTTTGGCTGGGATCGCCATGTGCTTCGTGGTCGCCTACCGGTCGCGCGAGCCGCTTCGCCGCAATGTCATGATTCTTTCGATCGTTTTCATGCTGGTGCCGGCGGTCACAGGCTACCTGAACGGCAATAATCTGCTGTCGATCATATCGGGGTACAAGATCATAGCGCCCCTGGTCTTCTGCATGAACACACCTTTCCTGCTCAGGGAGATGACGCGCCGCTACTTCATCCTGTGGTGCGTTCTCCTGGCCGCGACCATTGTGTTCCTGGCGGTCAACCAGTTTATGGACTTCCCATGGGTCGGCAGCAAGTTCTCGCAGTTCGGCATCGAACGCGACATGTCGCGCGAATGGTATGCTGGCTACCTGAAGAACGGCACAACTGAACGCGTGACCGTTACGCGTCTGGCCGGCGCGTCGGTTGCCAGCGTGTCCGCGGCGGCCTTGATCGTTATGTTCTATTGTCTGATCCGCACACGCTTGAAGAACATATGGGTCGAGCTCCTGGTCGTGGCCGCCTGCGCCTATGGCGTCTATCTGACCGACAGCAAGACCACCTACATCTGCCTTCCGCTGATCTTCATCGCCTGCAACCTGATTAACCCGCCGGATGCGCTTCGCCGAATGCTGAGTTTCGACCTGAAACCCATCATGCAGCAAGGTATGTCGTACCTGTTCCTGGTGGCAGGCATCATCCCGATGATTATCGGCTTTTCCCGCGAACCCGTGCCCTATTTTGCGTATAACAGCTTCCAGGACCGCGTGAATTTCACCTGGCCTTCGTCCATGTTGCGCATGCGGGAAATCGGTGGAGATGGCGCCTATCTGTGGGGTACCGGATACGGTTCCTTCGGCAGCCCCTCAGTCTATAGCGGCAAATACATCCAGACGACTTCGGCCGTCGACAACTTCATGCTGTATCATTTCGCGATCTGCGGACTGCTTGGCCTGGCACTTTATTACCTGCTGGCGCGGGTCGCCACCAAGGCGGAAGGTACGGCCTACGCCATGTTCGCCGCCCTCGTGCCTTTCAGCTTCGCCACCAGCAATGAAGGCCCGGAAATCCTGCTTCTGGCGGGCCTCGCGATTTCCAACGTCATTTACACTCACCGCGTTCAATATTCGCCCGTCAAACTGAAAATGAAGGTCCTGTACTAAAGCATTTCCCGGCGAAGTGGCCGCTGGCTTCTCCGTCAGGAAATGTAAAGAAGCATAAACTTTGATCGGAATAGTCCTTCCACCCGGAATTATCCCGATCAAAGCCTTTCCGGCCCGGGCCTTGCAAGGCACGGACATACCCATCGGAGCCATCAGATGATGATTTATGTTGCAGCGCAACATGGCAATGTTATGATGCTCTAAAGATCAAAACCGCAATCCAAAAGGGTTTCATGCTCGCTTCTTGCCTTATTTTCGCCCCGTCGGAGCGCGTATCTTTCGCGACCGCGTTGACTCAAAACGATACAGCCACGACGGAGCGGTGCTAATATGAACGTCTTCATAACCGGAACGGCTGGCTTTATCGGCTTTCACCTTGCACGCCGCCTCTTAAGCGAGGGTCATATCGTCCATGGCTATGACGCCATGACGGAATATTATGACCTGCGCCTGAAGCATGCCCGCCTCGATATTCTGAAGGCTGAAGCGAACTACACCCATACCGAAGCGATGCTGGAGGACATGGAGGCGCTCACTGCGGCCGCCACCGCCTGCCAGCCCGACGTCATCGTCCACCTGGCTGCCCAGGCCGGCGTGCGTTACAGCCTCGAACAGCCGCGCACCTATGTCAGCTCGAACCTGGTTGGCTCGTTCAACATCCTTGAAATCGCTCGCATCCTGAAGCCCAAACACTTGATGCTGGCCTCGACCTCCTCGGTCTACGGCGCCAATGAAAAGGTGCCGTTCGAAGAAGCTGACAAGACCGACGAACCCATGACGCTCTACGCCGCGACGAAGAAGTCGATGGAAGTCATGGCGCACTCCTATGCCCACCTGTGGAAGATCCCAACGACCGCCTTCCGCTTCTTCACCGTCTATGGTCCCTACGGCCGCCCGGACATGGCTCTGTTCAAGTTCGTCGCCGCCGCCGGCAAGGACGAAGCCATTGACGTTTATGGCATGGGCCAGCAAGAACGTGACTTCACCTATATCGACGATCTGGTTGAGGCTATCGTCAAGCTGATCCCGGTCATTCCGTCGGAAGACAACCGCGTATCGGACGACAAGGCGCGCGAAACCCTGTCCAAGCTTGGCCCTTTCCGGATCGTCAATCTTGGAGGCGGCCAGCCGGTCGGCCTGATGCCCTTCATCGACACGATCGAAGAAGCGCTGGGCAAACCCCTGACCAAGAACATGCTACCCATGCAGAAAGGCGACGTGCCACGCACCTATGCCAGTCCCAGGCTGTTGCAGGCGCTCACCGGTTTCCTTCCTAGTATCGATGTCAAACAAGGCGTGACGGCTTTTGTTGACTGGTTCCGCGCGTACAACAGCAAGGCGTCCTGAAACGAGGCTTAGTCCCATGCCCCAAGTCCTGGTTCTCGGAAAATACTACCCGCCGTTTTCTGGCGGGATCGAGGTAAATACCCGCGACGTCAGCGAGGCCCTGGCCAAGGGGCATGATGTCACCGTCTTCTGTTTCAATCACGAACGCGGTACGAAGACGGAAACCATCAATGGCGTTCGCGTCAAACGGTTCGGCATGCTGGCCAATGTCAAAAGCCAGCCTGTCAGCCTGTCGATGATCTTCGAGATCGCCCGGGCTAATCCCGACATCGTGCATTTCCATGCACCGAACTTCGTCGCCAACGCCGGCCTGTGCCTGATGCTCCTGACCGGCAAGCGGCCCAAGATCGTTGTTACCCACCATACCGATATCTTCGGGCGCAAGCTCTTGAAGCGCATGCTTATGCCGCTGTATCGCTTCGTGCTGAACCGCAGCACGTTTGTCATCGTGACCTCGGGCAAGCTGATCGAGATTTCCGACGAACTGCCCGACGGCCCGAACTATCGGGTCATTCCACTCGGTATAAACCCGGCACAGTTCGCCGTCGAAACCCTGGAGGCCCCCGCGCCCGGCCCTAAACCCATCGGCTTCCTGGGGCGGCACGCGCGCTATAAGGGTTTGGGCGTCATGCTCAATGCCCTGTCGAAGCTGCCCGGCGTCCGCGCCAAGATCGCGGGCGACGGCCCCTACCGCGCCGAAGCCGAGGAGCTGGCCGACACGCTGAAGGTAAAGGACCGCGCCGATTTCCTGGGCGATATCCGCAACATGAAGGACAAGGTCGCCTTTTACCGTTCGATCGGCGTCTTCGTCTTTCCCTCTACCGAAGTGACTGAAACTTTCGGGATTTCGCAACTGGAAGCCATGCTCATGGGCGTGCCGGTCGTGGCCTCGAATCTGCGCACCGGTGTCACCGATGTCGCCATCCACGAACAGACGGCGCTGCTGATCGAGCCCGGCAATTCCGAGCAACTGACCGCCGCGATTGCCCGTCTGCGTGAGGACGAAGAATTGCGTGACCGCTTGACGGCCAACGCGCGTGAACACGTCCTGACCCGCTTCACCAACGAGGTCATTATCCGCCAGACGACGGAACTGTTCGATGAAGCCTTGCGCGTGGAAAGAACGTCAGAAAAGACGAATGTAAAGGCAAGCGAAAAGACCAATGAAAAGTCCCTGGCCGATGTCGCGTGACAAGGCGGAACTGTTCATCAATGGCCGCTTTCTGACGCAGGATCTGACCGGCGTACAGCGTTATGCGTCCGAAGTCGTCAAGGGCCTGGATCACTTGCTGCTGGAGGCGGGTCCCGATGCTCCGCGCTGCCGCCTTCTCGCTCCCAAAGGCGCGGATGCCGGTCATCTTGGGCTCAAGGCCATCGACTTCGCCACCGGGGGCCCCATGAGCGGTCATCCTTGGGAACAGACCTGGCTGGCCGCGGCTGCCTCGGGCGGGGTGCTGGTCAATCTGTGTAACAGCGGGCCCGTCCTGCATCCGCGCGCTCTGACCGTCATCCACGACGCCGTCGTCTACCGCATGCCTGGGCATTTTTCGGCCAATTACCGCCGGCTGCACCAGACGCTGGGCCGAGTGCTCAGCAGGGGCTCGCGCATCGCTACGGTTTCGCACTTCTCCCAAGACGAACTGAGCCAGGTGCTGGGTCTCGACGCCGCGCGCATAGCCGTTATTCCGAATGGCACGGATCATATTGCCCGGGTCGCTCCCGACGACGGCGTGGTGGCGCGTAAGGGCCTCAAACCCGGCCACTATTTCCTGTTCGTTGGCTCGCCCGCGCCGCACAAGAACCTTGCGACTGCGCTCAAGGCGTTTAGCCAGTTGGAAAACAGCGGCATGACTTTCGTCGTGGTCGGCGCCGCCAAATCGAAAGTGTTCGGCGATGGCGGACTCGACGTCCCCGACAATGTGGTCTTTACCGGCCGCCTGACCGACGCGGAAATCGCAGGCCTGTACCGTCAGGCCGCCGCCTTCGTCTTCCCGAGTTTATATGAAGGCTTCGGTATTCCGCCGCTGGAAGCCATGGTCCACAACTGTCCTGTACTGGCGTCCGATATAGGCTCGTGCCGCGAGGTCTGCGGCGATGCCGCCCTTTTCTTCCCGCCGGATGCCCCTGACGCCCTCGCCCAACTGATGGGTCGCATCGTGGCCGAGCCCGATACGATCAATATCTTGCGTAGCAGGGGGCGGACGCGAGTCGATCACTACAGCTGGCGCGGCAGCGCACAAAAGCTGCTCGACCGCCTCTATCAGGGTGACCTGCTGCGTGGCCGGACGGCTGGCCTCAAGGCGGTCGCATGACGCCGCGCGCCGCTGAAGACCGCTTTTTCGCTAAGCTGAAACGGGATGTCGCCATGTGGGAGGTCGCCTGGCAGAAAAAGGCGTCCACAGGCATGGTCATCCGGCTTCTGCTGTTCGAAGGCGGCTTTCAGTTCGTCACCTTGCTGCGCGTTGTGGAGGCGTCGAACCGTGTGCCGCTCATCGGTTCTCTCCTGTCGCTCGTCCTGCAGTACTGGACCAACCGCTTCTTCGCGTGCGACATGGCGCGGCGCGTCACCATAGGTGGGGGGCTGTTCGTTCCACATCCCACCGGCATTGTCGTCGGTGCCGACGTCGTCATCGGCCGCAATGTCAGTCTGCTGCATCAGGTGACGATCGGACGCGTCCGTCCGGACACCCATACCGCGCCACGCATCGGTGACGGCGCATATCTCAGTCCTGGCGTCAAGATCATGGGCGACATTGCCATCGGCGAGAACGCCATGATCGGCGCCAATTCGGTGGTGGTAGATGACATTCCGCCCAACGCCGTAGCCGTCGGCGCACCTGCGCGCGTCGTGAAGCGCCAGGAGCGGCTAAGCGTAATTTAAGTACCGGAATATAAACGTTTTTGCACATGCGAGCCAAATCCGTTTACTCCCTCCTGCATGCGTGATAATTCTTACGTAATGAAGGAGTTGTGGGGCGATATTGGCGTAAACAGGCTCTGTACGTGTTTGCGATACAGATAATGGATCGGTGATATGTTCGGCATATTCAGAGGCACAGGCTTCAATATCCTCACCGCCATTTCGCCCGTCGGAATGGTCATGGTCGCCTTCCTCTTCCTGGTCGGCTCGACCTTCGTATCTCCGGATACCTATCAGGTCGTGTTAAAAGAGCCGAACCTGATGCACATGAATGGCAAGCTGATCGGCTTCATTACCCTGACATGTCTGGCCTTCCTCGCCGGCTTTTTCCTGATGGGCGGCAATTCGGGCAATAGCCGTTTTCTCAGGTCCGGCGCCGCGGGCGACAACGTCAACAAGCTGTACCATCTCTATCCGCTTCTGGCGGCTGCCGCCTTGAATCTCTTCTCAGTCATGATCATGCTGAAAAACACGCCTGGGCTGATTGGCTTCGTCCTATCGGCCAATGGCAATACGGCAAAGCAGGTTATCGACACGACCGGCGGGATGGCCGGCGCCCAGCCGCTTCTGATCGCCATGATCTGGTGGGCCATGGGCAAGCACATGGTGGTGTTTCCAAACCTGAAAACGAGCGGCGCAAAGCTGTCGGCCGCGCTGATTGGCGGTGGTCTTCTCCTGGCGATCCTTATTTCCGTCTTGAAGGTGGCGCGTTACGAGGTCATCCCGCTGCTGGTCGGATCGCTGATCGTCTATCTGGTGATGTCGGCCCGGCGCGGAACCTTGAACGCAAAAAAGCTGACTGCCATCGGCCTGGGTTGTGGCGCCGCTGTCGTCGCCATCTTCATTGCCTTCTCGCTCCTGCGCGGAAATACCAGTGAGGGGGTCGAGCAGAACCTCTATGGCTATGGCCCGACGGCGGTGAACCACCTGGCCGCCGTTATCGACGGGCGCCTGCAATTTCCCTATGCCGGCACGGGCACCTACACGTTCGAATTCCTCTCGCGCGCGCCGTTCCTGTACAAGTTCATCAACTTCCAGGCGCTGCTGGGCTTGCCGGACCCGGTCATGGTGTTCGAATCGGAATTCGATGCCACGCGTCAGGCCGGCCTGAATGCCGCCTATAACTGGGTGACCTCGCTGGGCTATTACTACATGGACCTCGGCCCCTGGTATTATCCCTTCTTTGTCTTTATGGGCGCCTTGTCCTGTCTCTTCTGGAAGCACGCGCTGAAGGGGCAAACCCTGGGTCTGGTCATGTATCCCTTCATGGCGGGCACGATCCTGCTTTGGATGACGTCCAATGCCTTCACCCGTGCTCAGTTGATGACCTACCTGATGATGGTCGTCGCCCTGGCTGTCTACGACCAGCTCTTCTCGCGGCGGGCCCGCAACCCGTTACAGGAGAGCATGGCGGCGCGCGGGGCGGTAACCCCCAGCCCGCGTCCGCAGGTGGATTTGCGGCGTCCGGCGCTCAGACCTCAAGGACGGCCGCAAAACGGACCGCCGGCCCGGCCGCAACCTCCCGGGCCTGAAACACGCCGCTAAAGCGAAACTCGCTTAGCAATTTGTTTTTTCGCGATATTCCACCAAAAACCGACCACACTTTTCGGCATATCGCTTTTAACTCGCAATTTTATTGGACATGTTTGTTTTGCAGTGCAATATAAATTGGCCTGCTCACAAGAAGCTTGCCGCTCGATTTCGGACGACGTGACTATGCAGATTAAAACTTACGATATTTCCGGCCCGGTTCTGATTACGCCGAAGAAATTTGGTGACAGCCGCGGTTATTTCATGGAGGTTTTCAAGGACGGGTGGTTCCGTGAGAATGTTACGGACGCTGGTTTCGTTCAGGACAACCAATCCTTGTCTGCGGAAGCGGGGACGATCCGTGGCTTGCATTACCAGGCGGCGCCGATGGGCCAGGGCAAGCTTGTCCGGTGTTTGCGGGGGGCTATTTTCGACGTTGCGGTGGATGTGCGTCCTGGGTCGGCCACCTTCGGCAAATGGGTCGGTGAGACACTGACGCCGGAGAATGCCGGCCAGTTGTGGGTGCCGGAAGGTTTCCTGCATGGTTTCTGCACGCTCGAGCCCAACACCGAGGTGCTTTACAAGGTCACCAATCCCTACAGTCCCGAACACGACCGCGGCATAGCCTTCGATGATCCCGAAATCGGCATCGACTGGCCGGTCGATCTGTCCACGGCGATCCTGTCCGACAAGGACAAGGCGCAACCGAAACTTTCCAGCCTGCGCTGATCCGCGGCTGATGCCTAACCAAGAGGTTTGACATGCGTATATTGGTAACGGGCGGGGCCGGCTTTATCGGGTCCGCGTTGGTGCGCTATCTGGTGTCGGAGGAAAAGGCCGAGGTGCTGAACCTCGACAAGCTGACCTATGCCGGCAATCTGGCGTCGCTGAAGCCCATCGAAGGCGCCAACAATTACAGCTTCGTCCAGGCTGATATTTGCGACCGCAACGCTGTGGTCGCCGCCATCGAAGGTTTCCGTCCCGACCACATCATGCACCTGGCGGCCGAAAGCCATGTCGACCGCTCGATCACCGGCGCCGGCGAGTTCGTCCAGACCAATGTGGTGGGCACCTTCACCATGCTGGAGGCGGCGCGCCACTACTGGAACGGGCTTTCGGGCGAGGCCAAGGCGAACTTCCGCTTCCTGCACGTTTCGACCGACGAGGTCTATGGCAGCCTTGGCGAAACCGGCCTGTTCGAAGAGACGACGCCGTATGATCCGTCCTCGCCCTATTCGGCATCGAAGGCGGCGTCGGACCACCTGGCCAAGGCCTGGCACCGCACCTACGGGATGCCGGTCGTGGTGTCGAACTGCTCGAACAATTACGGCCCGTTCCACTTCCCGGAAAAGCTCATCCCCCTCAACATCCTCAATGCGCTCGAAGGCAGGCCTTTGCCGGTCTATGGCGACGGCTCCAACATCCGCGACTGGCTGTATGTCGAGGACCATGCCCGCGCCCTGCACCTGATCGCATCGAAGGGCCGCCTCGGTGAGACCTACAATGTCGGCGGCCGCAATGAGCGCAAGAATATCGACGTGGTGCGCCGCATCTGCGCCATCATGGACGAACTGCGCCCCAGTGGCGCGCCGCATGACCGCCTGATCACCTTCGTCACCGACCGTCCCGGCCACGATCACCGCTACGCCATCGATGCCACCAAGCTCGAGACCGAACTGGGCTGGAAGGCGCGTGAAAACTTCGACACCGGCATCGACAAGACCGTCCGCTGGTATCTCGACAACGAGGCCTGGTGGCGCCCCCTGCGCGGCGAGGTCTACACCGGCGAACGCCTGGGCGTCCTGGCCGAAGCCAAGGTGTGATCATGCGCATTGTCGTTACAGGCAAGGAAGGCCAGGTCGATACGTCGCTTGCGGAGCTGGGCAAGAGCCTGGGGCTGGAGATTATCCGTGTCGGCCTGCCCGAGATCGATCTGTCGAAGCCGCAAACCCTGTCAGGTCCCGTCAAGGCGGCAAAGCCGGACCTCATCATCTCGTCGGCGGCCTATACCGCGGTCGACAAGGCCGAGAGCGAGACCGAGCTGGCCCAGTTGATCAATGGCGACGGTCCGGGCGAACTGGCGCGCATCGCCGCCGAACTGAACATCCCCATCCTGCACCTGTCGACCGACTATGTCTTTGCCGGCGACAAGGACGGCATCTACGACGAGGGGGATGAACCGGCGCCGGTCAGTGTCTATGGCAAGACCAAGCTGTCGGGTGAGGAACAGATCAAAGCCGCGACACCGAACCACGTCATCCTGCGCACCGCCTGGGTCTATTCGCCCTTTGGCAACAACTTCGTCAAGACCATGCTGCGGCTTGGCGAAACCCGCGACGAACTGAACGTCGTTGCCGACCAGAATGGCTGCCCGACCTATGCGCCGGAAATCGCCCGTGCGCTCCTGACGATCGCAAAGCGCGTCGTCGCCGACAGCAACCCCACTCTTCGCGGCACCTTCCACCTGACCGGCCAGGGTGAAACCACCTGGGCGGGCTTCGCTGAAGCCATCTTCGCAGGCTCTGCCGATCGCGGCGGCAAACTGGTCAAGGTCAACCCCATCCCGACCTCGGCCTATCCGACCCCGGCCACGCGCCCGGCCAACTCGCGCCTGTCGGGCGAGAAGCTGGCCGCCACCTACGACCTGCGCCTCGATCCGTGGCGCGTATCCCTAGACGACTGCCTGACGCGCCTGACGGGTGTGGCGGCAAGCCAGGAGACTGTGTAAATGAAGGGTATCATTCTCGCCGGTGGCAGCGGGACGCGCCTGCATCCGATGACGATCGGCGTCTCCAAGCAGATGATGCCGGTTTACGACAAGCCGATGATTTACTATCCGCTGTCGACCCTGATGATGGCCGGCATCCGCGACATCCTGATCATCTCGACGCCGCACGACCTGCCTCTGTTCCAGAAGCTTCTGGGTGACGGGAGTAAGTGGGGCATCTCGCTCTCCTACGCCGAACAGCCCTCGCCCGACGGCCTGGCCCAGGCCTATATGATCGGCGCGGACTTCGTCGGCTCCGATCCGTCCTGCCTGATCCTCGGCGACAATATCTATTACGGCTCCAACCTGACCGAGACGCTTGACGAGGCATCGAAGCTGACCTCCGGCGCTTCCGTCTTCGCCTATCAGGTCTCGGATCCAGAGCGCTATGGCGTCGTCGAGTTCGACGACGCATTCAAGGCCTTGTCCGTCGAGGAAAAGCCAGCGCAACCGAAGTCGAACTGGGCCATCACGGGCCTGTACTTCTACGACAGCCAGGTCGTCGATATCGCCGCCAATCTCAAGCCGTCAGCGCGCGGCGAGTACGAAATCACCGACGTCAACCGCGTCTATCTCGAGCGCGGCCAGCTCTCTGTCCAGCCCATCGGCCGCGGCTATGCCTGGCTCGACACCGGCACACCCGACAGCCTGCTCGATGCCGCCGAGTTCGTCCGCGTCCTCGAAAAGCGCCAGGGCATGAAAATATGCTGCCCTGAAGAAGTCGCATGGCGTCACGGCTTCATCGACGCCGCACAACTCGAAACCCTCGCCAAAGCCCTCGGCAAAAGCGAGTATGGAAAATACCTTTACCGCGTCCTGTCGCAGTAACGCCAACACCTGACCGCAGGTGCTTACCCATATCCAGGGGCCAATGCTCAGCAAACTGAAACCTCAGACGCTGTTTGTGCCGCTCACCAATATGGGCCTGCGGGGTGTGGGTCTGGTGGGGCGTTTCGCTCTGTCTTTTTACCTGGTCAAGTTCCTGAGCCTGACCGAAACCGGCCAGTTTGGCTTAATCGTGGGCGTGGCGGGCGTATTGCCCGCCCTGTTCGGCTTCGGTATGAACTATTTCCTGAGCCGCGAAATCATCGGCATCGATATCGCAGACGCCTTTGCCCGCATCCGCGACAAGATGGCCGTCATGGTTACCCTACTGGGCCTGTCGCTGTTCGGTGCTTTGGTAGTCAATGCCTTTCATCCCATCGACATACTCGGCAACCTCTGGCTGGCCGGACTGATCATCGTCCTCGAAGTCATCGCCTTCGACCTGCACATGATGCTCATAAGCCTGCGCAAACCCTTGCTGGCCAACGTCCTTCTGATTGTGCGTTCGGTCGCCTGGGTCTTTCCGTTTATCGGGGTCAGCCTGGTCTTGCCGCAATACCGCGCGCTCGATACGCTGCTCGTCTTTTGGCTATCGTCTCTCATGCTGTCGTTCGTAGTGCTGTGGTTGTTTACCCGCAACTGGCCGTGGCTTAGTGTATTTAGCCGCCCGGTAGATACCGGCTGGATCAGCCATACCATCAGAGCCGGCGGACTGGTCTATATCAGCGACCTGGGCCTCGTCGTTTATTCCTACTTCGATCGCTTTTTCGTGGCCGGCAAGCTGGGCCTGGCGGCGACCGGCGTCTATACTTTCTACTGGACCATGGCCAATGCCCTGCTTGTGCTGATTACCGCCGCCGTGGTGCAGGTGTCCCTGCCTGCCCTGGTCGACAGCTTCAGGATCGCCGAAGATGCCTGGCGCCAGACCTTCGGCAAGATGCTGGTCAAGGCCGTTTTAGGCAGCATAGCCTTAGCGGTCGTCATCTACAGCCTGGTTCTGATTCTACTGCCCATCATCGGCAATGCCGAGCTGTCGCGACACCCACTGATCTTTCCGTTGATGCTACTGTCGATCGTCATCAAAATCGCTGCCGATATGACCCACTATGGCCTGTACAGCCGCCAAAAGGACAAGACGCTGGCGCTGATTAACATTTCGGGCATCATCATCAATCTGGTTCTGACCTTCGTCCTGGTCAGCCTGTTCGGTTTGGTCGGCGTTGCTGTTTCCATGCTGGGCACCGCCGCCTATCTGCTCGCCAGCCGGGGTTACTTTCTCCATCTGGATGTGCACAAGGCGCAGCCAAAACCTGTATTGCCATGATCAATAGTATCCTTTCCAAAACGGCTTCCATGCACGGCCTGCTGCGTTCGCTAACCAATATGGGCATGCGCGGCGCCAGCATCGCGACGCGCTTTGTCCTGGCCATCTACCTCGCCAAGTTCATCGGCCTCGAAGCCGTCGGCGTCTACGGCCTGATTACTGGCGTCATCGCCGTGGCGCCGGCACTGATCAGCTTCGGCCTGCACTTTCTCCTCAACCGGGAAATTGTTAGCATGGACACCTATGACGCTCTGGTGCGGATCAAGAACCGGACGGCGGTGACCGTCACCCTGCTCGCCATCGGCATGGCAGTCTTTCTCACGCTTCACGCGCTGGGACTGTTTCCGCTGCATTTCAATGCGTTCCTGGTCTGTATCATCATCTTCTTCGAAGTCCTGTTCGCCGATTTCCAGCTCAGCCTGATCAGCATGCGCAAGCCCTTGCTGTCCAATTTCCTGCTGTTCATTCGCGCAGCATCCTGGGTGCCGGTCTTCATCGCCGTCTCCTATTTCATGCCGGCCTATCGCTCGATCGACTTCCTTTTTGTCTGCTGGCTGGGGTCGATCGGAGCCGCCCTGATCGCCGTCTATCTCAGCTTCCGCCACGTGCCGCTAATCAAGCTCGCGAAGGAAAAGGTCGACACCAAATGGATCGTCGAGCGCATGAAGTCGTCATGGTTGATCTACATTTCCGACCTCGGCGGCGCCGGTTTCGGCAATGTCGACCGCTTCCTGCTGGTGTCTATGCTGGGCCTGTTCGCCACCGGCATCTATTCCTTCTATTGGTCGCTGGCCTACGGTCTCGTGGTCCTGGTCCAGGCCGCCATCGTGCAGATTTCCCTGCCCCGGCTGGTGGCATCCTACAGCCCGACGGACAATGCGAACTGGCTATCGACCATGAAGACCTTTGTCACCAAGACAGTCGCGACGGGCGCTGTGCTGGCCGTGGTCATCTACACCGGCATCACCTTCGCCATTCCCTATCTAGATACCAAGGGGCTGACGGACTATCCCCTGTTCTTCCCCCTGCTGCTGCTGGCCTCAGTACTGAAGCTCGCCGCCGACATGCTGCATTACGGCCTCTACAGCCGCAAGCTCGACAAGGCGCTGGCCCTGATCAACATCTCGTCGCTACTGGCCGGCATCGCCCTCTCCTACGTCTTCATAAGTCTGCTCGGTCTTATCGGTGTGTGTGTCGCGATGATCGTACTGGCGCTTGGGCTGATATCGGTCCGCGGCTACATCCTCATGAAAGACGTCAAGTCCCTCCCCGCCGCCGAACAGGTATAGCCGCCATGGACAACATCACGCTCATCACCGTCACCTACGGCAAGCGCTGGCACCTGCTGAAAACCGTATTGGAAGCCGCGCGCGACCAGGGCGTCGTCCGCGCCCTCGTCATCGACAATGGCTCCCAAGACGATCTGGCGGCCCTGCTGCCGGAGACCTTTGGCAACTGGACCACCCGCGTCGCCATGGGGCGCAACAGCGGTTCGGCCGCCGGTTTTAAGACCGGTATGGAAACGGCCATGAAGGCTGGCAGCGAGTACATCCTCGTCCTCGACGACGACAATATTCCAGCGTCCGGCACGGTCGAAAAGCTCGTCACCGCCCTGAAAGACCTCCGCAAGGACACCGATCTGGCGGCCGTTTGCGGCCTGCGCGACGACCACGGCGGCGCGGCAGCCGAGCGTGCGGCCGCCGGGTTCAAACCGCGCTTCCTCGATTCCTTTCTGAACTTCCACCTGCTCGATATCCCGAGCAAGATCGCCTGGCGTAAGCGTGGCAAGGACTTCGTGCCGCCCGAACTGCCCGATCGCATCCCGATCCTGCACGGCCCCTATGGCGGGCTGATGTTCCACCGCTCACTGATCGACCTGATCGGTTACCCTGACGGCGACTTTGTCCTTTACGACGACGATACAGACTTCACCTACCGCATCACCAAGGGCGGCGGAAAGCTGGAACTGGTCCGCGACGCCATCATCAAGGACGCCGAAGCGTCGTGGTACGCCGAGGATAGCAAGCCGACCGCAACCTCTTTCGACGCCTGGCTGACGGCGGGATCGGACTTGCGGATTTATTATGCCATGCGCAACCGTTCCTATTGGGAGTCGCATCGCCGCACCCCGGTAAGTCCGTTCTATTACCTTAATGCCGCCGCATACATGGCCATACTGACGGCCTATGCCGTCATGAAGCGTAAGACGCGGCGGTTGCCAATCGCCTATTCCGCCCTGTCGCATGGCTTCGCCGGCAAATTGGGCGAAAACGCCGGGTTCCGCCTCAAATAGACGGAACGCGACAGAAGGAGACCCGTCATGCGTCCCTTAAGACTGTTGTTTGTCGTGAGTCTTGCCTGCTTTGCCGTACCTGTATTTGCGGCAGATGCGTCTCGGCTGGAGGGCAAGGTCCTGGTCGGCTATCAGGGCTGGTTCCGCTGCCCCGGCGACGGCAGCGGATCAGGTTTTGAGAAGGGGCGCTGGTTTCTTCGCGGTCCGAAAGGCCCCGACAGTGAACATCCCGGCAAGCGGCGCTGGATTGTCGATATGTTGCCGGACGTGTCCGAAATGGACAAATCCTCGCTTTGTACCGTGCCGGGCAAGACGAAGGGCGGCAAGCCCGTCCAGGTCTTTACGTCCTTTGCACCTGCGACCCAGCAGACCCACTTCCGCTGGATGCGTGAATACGGTATCGACGGCGTTCTGGTGCAGCGTTTCGTCAACCGCCTGCCCAGCGAATATGCCGAAAAAGACCAGGTCCTTAAGAACATTGTGGCGGCGGCGCGCGACAATGACCGCGTCTTCGCCATCGAATACGACGTGACCGATGCGAAAGGCGATGTCTTCGCCGCCCTGAAGGCCGATTGGCTGCGGCTCAAAAAGCTGGGCGTCACCCAGCAGGCGACCTACCAGAAGGACGAAGGCAAGCCGGTTGTATCCCTGTGGGGGCTTGGCTTCGGCGATGGCCGGCATATTTCCGATCCCGACAAGGCCCTGGAGATCATCACCTGGTTTAAGGGCCAAGGCGTGCGCGTCATGGGCGGCGTTCCCGGATACTGGACCAGCCTCAGCCGCGACAGCGCCAACGACCCCCGCTGGACCAAGGTTTATGCGCAATTCGACATCGTCCAGCCGTGGACCGTCGGGCGCTATCACAGCGCGGCCGGCGCGGCGGAATGGGCGGCGAAGCACTATCCCGACGATGTCGCCACGACCACGCGCAACGGCCAGAAATACATGCCGGTCATCTTTCCGGGCTTCTCGTGGAAGGGCTCGCACAAAGAGGCCCGCAGCAACGCCGTTCCGCGCAATGGCGGCGATTTCCTATGGCAGCAGGCGGTTGCAGCCAAAAAGGCCGGCGCCAAAATGGTCAAGATCGCCATGTTCGACGAGGTCAACGAAGGCACGGCGATCTTCAAGGTCACCAGGACACAGGACTTGGTACCGGCCGATGGCGACTGGGTGACGATGGACGCCGATGGCCAGGCACTGCCTAGCGACCACTATCTGCGTGTCGCCGGCAAGATCGGCGATCTTTTTCCGTAATGGGTTACGCGTAGAAGAAGGACACTGCCTGTACACCCGCGACCAGTGTCACCAGGGCGGCGGCAATCGACACGAACCGCCACTCAAAATGACGGCGCTGCGGCACCTCGGCGACCTGAGACGACGCCACAGAGCGCAGGCGTCCCGCGATCGCGCCCATGGGAATATAGGTCTTTGCCGGCAGAAAAGCCTGAAGCGCCGTCTGCCACGTTCTTGCGTCTGAAACCGTGACACGCAACCGCAGACCGTGCGCACGGGCCGCGCGCGCGGCGCGTATACGGCGCTCCTCGAGACCGGTAAGCACGCCGGCAGCCGTTTCACTTTTGAGCTCCAGCAGGGCAGGACGCGAGGCGACGAAACGCACCATGTCGTTGACATGTGCGCCTTCCGGACTGACCAGCAGCAATTCGCTTTTCGCGCCTTCGCCCGTGCGCGTGAAATGAAGTTGCATCGGCCCATAGGTGCCGGAAACGCGGCTGATCAGCCGGCTGGCGGACCAGTCGATTTCTGGATGGCGGCGTTGCAACCCGTACAGTGTCTGCACCGAAGGAAGCACGCGATTACCGACCATGACACTTACGGTCCGCTTATGTTCGGCATAATGCGCCGCCTTGTCGAAAATCGAAAGAATGGTGGCGTCGTCAGCGTCCGGAATGCTGTAACGCCTCGTCTTGAGCTTGTTTGTCATAGCTTATCCCCCTGGCGATCGCGATCGCGCGATCCCGTTAAAGCAGAATGAGAAATCATCAGGCCCTTGTTTTTTCACACAATACTTCGCTGCAACCGCAGTGCAATTGCGATGCCATATCGCCCCGCCCGTTAAGGCATTTAAACGATAGCATCTGGATTCGTTAAAAATTACTCAAGGTAGTAAGCATTTGAAGTCGCCAAAAAAGTAGAAAATTAAGTCTATACTATTCAGCGGAATACATACTGAACGCGCGATTAATCATAAAAATAAAAAAGCCATTAAAATCCCTGTGTTCCCTTAGGTAACAGGGGCGGCATTGTACCGCGTATTCAGTAGAGTTTCATCGACATGTTTAACACCAATAAACTATGTTCCGCAATCGTTTCTCTGGCATTGGTCCTGGGACTTGGCGGAATGGGCAGCGTTGCCCAGGCTAAACCGGCTATCGGCACTGCGGGGCCCGCCAGCCGTGATGAAGCTCTTATCAAGTCCTATTTTGACATGATGCAGTACCGCAACCTGACGCGGTACCGTTTTGACGCCTATCTGACCGCCGATCAGGACGCCACCCGCGTCGCCATGGTCCGGATGATGCAAAAGAACGCCAAGGCACGAGGCATTGTCCTGCGGCCGATCCTGGCCTTCCCGTTTGCTTTCGGCGATCGTACCGACTTCGGCAAGTATCCGAAGGGCGATGCCGCTGCACTCTATCGCCAGGGCTACGACCGGACCTATGCGTTCGTCAACGAATTCAAGAATGAAATCAATGACTACGAAATGGGTAATGAACTGAACCTGCTGGTGACGGACCCGACGACGAAGCAACCGCTTTGGGGCAAGGGCTTCAACGCGCGTGAATTCGACACCAAGATCATGAGCGACTGGGCCATGGTGCTGAAGGGCGCTTCGGACGCTATCGACAAGATCAATGCCGACAACGGCCTCAAGCTGCGCCGCATCCTGAACACGACGTCGACCCACTTCGGCTTCCTAGACTATATGGCGTCCAAGGGCGTCAAGTACGAGGTCATATCCTACCATTACTACGAGCGCCTGGGCACCGATCCGAACTTCTACTGGGGCACGTTCAACCTGTTCTACAAGCTGTCGCAGTACAACAAGCCGGTGCACTTCAACGAGGTCAACTGCGGTGAAATCTATGATCCGGCCTATCAAAATGTTTGGGGCGGCAACCTGGTTGAAAACTGCAACAAAAGCCTAAACAATGCGCTCAACTACATGACCAACCAGAAGTATCTGAACATCGAAGACATCGATATCTACGAGTTGGTCGACGACCCCAAGAAGGTCGGTCCGGAAGCCAAGTTCGGCATCAATTACAATACGCGGGCGTGGAAGATGCACCTGCTAACCGCCACCCTCTATTCCGGCGGGCAACTGTCGGCGGATGAACGCGGCTATATTACGCGCCGCGGCTTCCCAAACATCCAGAAGTAAGCAAGCACCCGAAAAACGGGATGCGGCCAGGTAGCTGCATCCCGTGCCTGGATGTCAATCGAACGCGATCAGCACAGGATGGTCGCTGATATCGACCAGCAAAGCCTTGGTATTCCGGAGCGTCCTGACCGGCGCCGCCCCAACTAGCGGATCATAGATCCGCACCCGGCCGGCCGCCGTTTTTAGAGAAATCGACACCTGCACCGGCTTGACCGCGATGTCCCTTTGCGCCGCCGCGTCCCAGATCTTGGGCTCTGCCCACAACGCCAGGACATAGCCGCCATCCGGCTTTTGCAGAAGAAGCTGCATATCATGCAGGTCATGCGGTCCTTTAATGGTATAGACAAGGGCCTCCCGCCTGATCGGTGCAGCCCCGGCGGGTTCCGCGAGTATCCGGGTGAGGTTATGCAACGCCACTGCCGCCGGCTTGGGCCTGCCGTCGGCGTAGAACAGCCCGAAGTGCTTCTCGATATTGGTCGCCGGCGTATCCGGCGCATTGTCGAGCAATTGATAGATATAGGTTCGCCGGGCGCCCAACGTGTAAGCGTCGAACACGGTGCTTAGTGTATATTTTGCCTGGACCGTTTCGCTGACGGCCAGTTTCGGCCGGGCATCGGCGCTTTCATCTGTAGCAAAGCCGGTTTCCGTGATCACCACGGGCTTGCCGGGCGTCACGCTCTTGCGGCTCAGGGCCTTCAAAAGCGTCGAACGCGGCGGCGCTGCCTGGAAGGAATATTCGTGGATGTTGCCGAAGTCGGCGGCGTCTTCGGTGCCGATGGCTTCGATGTCCGCGTCGAAGTCCGCCTGGCATCCCGGCGCGCCCAGGCCTTTTTTTACATAGACAATCGTGTAGTTGTAAACTGGAAGGTCTTTCAGCACCGGGTCAGACTTGACCATCCGGTGCAGATCGCCCTGCAGGTTCTGGGTCGGCTCGAAATCGCGCGCGCACATGTTGCTCTTGCGCCCCTTATACTCGACATTCCAGAACGCCTGCATGAAGACATTGTTGATTTCGTTCGGGCCTTCGACAGCCGCCAGAATACCAGGCCGCGCGGCTTCCAAGTCGCGCAGCCCTTTGTGAAACGCCGTCAGGTCAACCGGTCCGCCGCTGCCAGGGGTGACGGTCAGCTTTACATCAGCCGTCTGGGCAACCGTGACCAGACGGGCAATCTGCTCGGGTGTGAAGCTCCTGCCCCCGTCACGGATATGGCGAAATCCGATATAACGCAAGCTGTTGGCCGTAATCGCGGGGTCGGCGTAACCCGAGTAGTCCGGCCCTGTGAAGTTGACATGCGTATTGACCCCCAGACTGTCCATAAAAGTCGCAACCGGCACGGCTTGGCGGCTATTGCTCGCGTCCGCGAAACGCGGCAGGCACAGAAACACAACCAACGCCACCAATAATGCAATGAAGCCAACGAGGGCGATGCCGAGATTACGCAGGGCCAGTTTGGACATCTATCGCTCAATTTCTGTTAAGGTACAGCGAGATATAACTTTAATAATCTATTAAGGATAGACATCTGTACAGATTCGGCACACCTGTTACACGAATTCCGCGTTTTTTCGCCGTCCGCCTCAGGGTGCATGTGCGAAAACATTCCACCTTGCCGTTTGCGGTGCAGCATTGTAGTGTCCAACAACAGTACTCCCTTGATATGTAGCGTTATTTGAACCGTCGCAGACAACCGTTTGTGGCACGGGACTTGAATAGTCACGAACAAAGCACCATCGCCATGATCGGTGCAGGACCATACTGACCGCGGCACCCCGTGGTTTTCAGGCAATTTGGAGCGGAAATGAAGATAGCTGTTGCGGGTCTGGGTTATGTGGGCCTTTCGAACGCCATGCTGTTGGCGCAGCACAACGAAGTCGTGGCTTTCGATGTCGTGCCGGCCAAGGTCGAAATGCTCAATCGGAAGGAATCTCCGATCGTCGATGCCGAAATCGAGCATTTCCTGAAGGACAAACCGCTGAACTTCAAGGCGACGCTCGATGCGCGGGAAGCTTTCGAAGGCGCCGAGTACATCATCGTCGCTACCCCAACCAACTATGACACGGTGACCAACCAGTTCGACACCTCGTCAATCGAGGCGGTCGTCCGCCAGATCATGCCGATCAACAGCACGGCTACCATCGTCATCAAGTCCACCATTCCCGTTGGCTACACCGCAGACCTGCGCAGGCAAATGAACTGCGAGCAGATCATCTTCTCGCCGGAGTTCCTGCGCGAAGGCAAGGCGCTGTACGATAACCTGCATCCGTCGCGCATCATCGTCGGCGAACAGTCGGATCGCGCACGCGGCTTTGCCGACCTGCTGATCCAGGGCGCGGTGAAGGAAAACATCGAAGTCCTGTTCACCAACTCGGACGAAGCCGAAGCGATCAAGCTGTTCGCCAACACCTATCTGGCCATGCGCGTCGCCTACTTCAACGAACTGGACTCCTACGCCGAGGCTTTGGGCCTCGATACACGCCAGATCATCGAGGGGGTTTCGCTGGATCCACGTATCGGCAAGGGATACAACAACCCATCGTTCGGCTATGGCGGCTACTGCCTGCCCAAGGACACCAAGCAACTGCTAGCCAACTATTCGGCCGTACCGCAGAACCTGATCAAGGCGATCGTCGATGCCAATACGACGCGTAAGGACTTCGTCGCCGACAGCATCATCAGCCGCGGACCGAAGACGGTTGGCATTTATCGTCTGACCATGAAGACCAATTCGGACAACTTCCGCGACTCGTCGGTCCAAGGAATCATGAAGCGAATCCGCGCCAAGGGCATCAACGTCGTTATCTACGAGCCTGCCTTCGACGGCGACCAGTTCTTCAACTCGCCCATCATCCGCGACATTGAAGAGTTTAAGCGCACCTCAGACGTTATCGTCGCCAACCGCATCTCGACCGACATCGCCGACGTTGCGGCCAAGGTTTACACCCGCGACCTGTTCGGTTCGGACTGAGCCCGGAAAAACAAAAGCCCCTGGCGTCAACCGCCAGGGGCCATACGCAGAATCATCGCAGGGATCAGGCGAAGATAAACTGGTCCGAGTTGATGTGCTCGGCATCCTTAAGCAGGATGCTGTCCGTGCCGTAGCGCAGCAAGACGCCGTCACTCGTATCGACGATCTGGACGTCCGACGCTTTCAGCGAAGTTCCCGAGAAATCGATAAAATCGTCGCTGTCGAAGTCCGAAATCTGGTCATTGCCGCCCCCTATGGCGAAGATGAAGATATCCGCATCGTCGCCGCCGCTCAGGAAGTCGTTGCCACGGCCGCCATTGAGCACATCCCTACCCCCGTCGCCCATCAGCTTGTCTGAGCCGTCTTCGCCGAAAAGCGTATCGTCGTCCTGACGACCATAGATGACGTCATCGCCAGCGCCGCCGTAAAGCTTGTCATTGCCCTTAAGGCCGTAAATCTTGTCGCTGCCGTCACCGGCACGGATGGTTTCCGACGCGTTCGTTCCGTTTAGCGTAACATTGCCTGTCTTGGGCGCCTCGACGACCGGCGGCGCAACTACGACCGGCTTCGGCGCCTCGGTCGTGCCTAGGGCCGCCTTGTCCGATTTCGACGCGGCGATGATGTGGTCCTTGGTCAGGCCGGTAAAATTCTTAACCGTGATCGAGTCGCCGCTGGCGAAAGTAATCACCGTATCCTTCCCAACGACTTTAATGTTCAGGTCGGCGAAGGCAACCTTCATCTGGCTCAGGTCGATCTTGTCCTGATTGCCGACACTGCGGCTGAAATCGGCGATCACGTCGTTTCCGAAACCCTTGCCTTCGACATAGAAGGTATCGCTGCCCCCGCCCCCGTAGAGGACATCATTGCCCTTGCCGCCGTATAGCTTGTCGTCGCCACCCGAACTGGCGTCGGATGTGGCGCCGTCGCCATAAAGCGTATCGTTGCCGTCATCGCCGTAGAGAATATCAGCGGCACCCTTGGAACCAGCCGTCAGCGACTTGGCGTCGCCATAGATAATGTCGTTGCCAACGCCGCCGTAGAGATAATCCTTGCCTCCCTGAGCGCCCGTCATGGTCACGCCGTCGCCGAAAATAACGTCATCGCCGTCACCGCCGTAAACATTGTCATTGCCACCGGCAGTCGCCGCCGTCATCACGGCAACATCGCCGTAAACGACGTCTTTGCCAGCCCCACCCTGGATGGTATCTGCATTAACGCCACCGGAAAGCAGGTCGTCGCCGTCGCCGCCGCCCAACTGGTCTTCATTGCGACCGCCATCGAGGCTGTCATTGCCGAGACCGCCATTCAGTACGTCCTTGCCATCCTTGCCGTTGATGAGGTCGTTACCAGCTGTGCCGTTCAGCGTATTGTTGCTGTCGGTGCCATTGATCGCTGTGCTCGCGGCAGGCGGAGGCGGTGGAGGTGGCGTAACGACGACATCGCCGACGACCGGCGGGACCGGCTTGACGACGACCGGAGGCGTCGCTTCGACAGGTGTCGGTTCGGTCGGCTTGGCATCATTGATCAGGCCGATCAGCTTGGCTGTCGCGGACTTTGCGATATCGGCCAGGTCCGTCTGGTTGGTAACAATATTATCGATATTGAGCGTAGCGCCATTGTTCTTGAGGTCGAACAAAAACGCCTTGCCACCCTTATCGGTGAATTCAGAGTTTTTGATCGTCACCTTCGCGTTGGTCGCCAGCCAGACATTCGACGGCGAGG
>CAMLPZ010000008.1 GCA_946482045.1 uncultured Asticcacaulis sp. | reverse complement strand
TTGCCGGAGAAGCAGGTCAGGACCAGCAGGATCGCCACGCTGGTCATCATGATGCTGGCGTTCGGACCATAGTCGCCCCCGGTCCATATCCACGCCGCCTCGGGCAGGCTTTCCATTTTTAGCAGCCCCGGCGTGATGTTCAGCCTTCCGCCGTCGACATTCAGCCCCAACCCCCAACCCATGGTCAGGTTCCAGGCGGCATGGAAACCGCATACGCCCCACAGGCTCTGGTCGCGCATGACGCGCAGGCACATGTACCAGCTCAGGATCGCGATATTGATGATGCCCAGCATGGCTTCAGGCGAACGCAGGGCGCCTATGCCCCCCTGAACGACAAGACAGGCAATGATGTTGAAAGCGACCGCGGGCACCGCCCCCCACTGCCCTGCCGCTGTCTGCAACATCCAGCCACGGAACATGGCTTCGGTGACGGTCGCCTGAAAGATCGTGCCGATGATTGCCAGCACGCTGGCCAATAGCCAGGTCGGCGTCAGATGATCGTACCAGGCGCCAGGGCCGATCACTTCAAGCCCGCCGGTCAGGGCAATGGCAGCAACAACGATGGCAATCATTACAAAGCCGGACAGGAAGCCCATGCCAAAGCGCTTACCCTGCCAGGCGCCGAGGCCGATCGACGGCAAGAAGCGCCCTTCGAAATAGCGCAGCCATAGCCATAACAGCAGAAGCACGGGACCAGAGGCGAACAGCGCCGTAAGATTGTCCTGCCAGCGGCCACTGGCGGCCGAGACGTAAAGCCCGAAGACCCCGGCAATCTTTCCTGAAACCCAGACGCCGGCATAGATGAACAGCCAGACCAGCGGAATTGTCAGGAACGCCCATGTCCGGCGATGCGGTCCCGGCGAATAAAGGTCTGTGCCCGCCATACTGCCCCCTTTGCGTGGCGGAGGTTTCCATAGTTAACGGCGGCTGGCAAGCCCGGCTTAAGCGCTCTCGCCCCGCAAAATCGCCTGGGTCGCCGCATCGGCCGGAAAGAAGGCCTCGATAGCGATTTCCGACAGCGTAACATCGAAAGGCGCACCAAACACTGTCGTGGTCGAAAAGAAGGACAGCTCGCCCATAGGTAGCCTAAGCTTCAGCGGGACATAGACGTCGCCGAAGTCGCCGTGTGCCTTGTCGCCGCCCGGCGCCGGCAGGGCTTCAAGTTCGGCCAGCAATAGCGACAGGGCGCCATCGCCCGTGGCCTGCATCTGGTGGCGCAGCCGCATCAGGATATGCGCCCGCCACTGACCAAGATTGGTGATAAAGGGCGCAAATCCCTTCGGATGCAGCGACAGCTTCAGCACATTGACAGGCGGCTCCAGCAGGGTCTTGTCCGCCACCACCGCCAGTAGATTTTGCAGGCTCTGGTTGGCGGCGATCAGCGTCCAGTGCGGATCGAGGGCCAGCGCGGGATAAGGATCGTGGGCGCTCAGCAACTGATCGATCGCCGCGCGCGCTGCCGCCAGCGACGGATCATCCAGGCTGCGCGCCAGATACATGGCGGCATAACCGGCGGCGTTGAGCAGGCGATTACGTTCGCGCAGCGGCATGTCGAGCACTTCCGACAGGCGGATGACCATGTCGCGGCTGGGGATCGACCGGCCCGTCTCGATAAAGCTCAGATGCTTCTGCGAAATTTCCGCGTCGAGCGCCAGGTCGAGCTGGCTCATGCGCCGGCGCGCCCGCCAGTCCTTCAACAATTCACCGAACGCGTGGGTCATGAGGTCCTCCATTGCTCCGGCTTAAAGCGCGTGGCTCGGCGTTTCAATTACCTCCCGCTTAATCGACTCGCCGCCAGGCTTGCGAGATCATCGGGTCATCATCCAACGAGCCAAAGGAGATGTGCTCATGTTCGCGTCCAACCTGTTGAAATTCGCCCTGATCGCCGATGCCGTGGCCAGCGCCGCGATGGGTCTGTTGCTGGCCGGCGGCGCCGGTCTGCTATCCGGCTTTCTCGGCCTGCCGCAAGACCTGCTGTTTTACGCCGGCCTGTTCCTGATCCCCTATGCGCTGGGCGTTGCCTGGATCGGCACGCGGCCGCAAATCTCGAAGCCATTGGCCTGGCTGGTCGTGGCGTTGAACGCGCTTTGGGTGGCCGACAGCATCGGCCTGCTGGTTACCGATTTTGTCAGCCCAAATCTCTGGGGTGTAGCCTTCGTCGCCGCGCAGGCCATGGCGGTTGCGATCTTTGCCGTCGCCCAGATCGCGGGACTGAAGCAGGCCCAGCGCCTGGCCTAAGATTGACAGGTCATGCGCCAGGTCTTAAGCCTCGGCGCATGACCACGATGACGATCCGTATCCAGCAGCAGCAAACCCGCCGATTTCCGGCGTGGATGCACGTGGCTGGCTGAAGGATCGCTTCAACCGCTTTTTGCAACCCCGCCCGGCCGGCGGGGTTTTTCTTTGCCGTCCGGGTTATCCCATGGAGACCCTTATGACATTTACCACCGACGCTGAAATCGACCGTATTGCCTCAGGCATTCTGGATAGAAGTCTGCCGAAAGCAGAATGGACGCACGCCGCGCATTTCGCCCTGGCGCTGTGGCTGCTCAGGCATCGCGAGAATGTGCCCTTGATCATGCCGGGCATTATTCGCGCTTATAATGAAGCCACCGGTGTGCAGAATACCGACACCAGCGGCTATCACGAGACGATCACCCAGGCTTCGGTTCGGGCAGCGGAAGCGTTCGGCGCCGGCTTCGCGCCGGACCATCCGTTGTGCGACCTGACCAACCAACTGATGGCTTCGGAGCTTGGCCGCTCGGACTGGCTCCTGGCCTATTGGTCGAAGGACCGGCTGTTCACGCCGCAAGCCCGCCGGGAGTGGATCGAGCCCGATCTGAAGGCGCTGGGGTTTTAGCCCTCACCTCTTTCCTTCGCCAGTTTGGCCAGCACCCGTCCGCGCCCCTTGGTCAGGGCGGTGACGACACCCCGCCAGGTGCGGATCTCCTGCTCGGTCATGCGCGCGCGGTTCAGCGCGACGCGCAGGTTACGCACCATCGATTCCTTCTTTTCAGGCGGAAAGAAGAAGCCGGCCTTTTCGAGTTCATCCTCGAGATGGCCGTACAGTCCATGCAGGTGCTTCAGGTCCGCCGGCGCGTCCATATTCTGCGTAAAGGCAGCCTTTGGGGCATCCATGACCTTCAACCGCCACTCATAAAGGACGATGTTCACCGCCTGGGCCAGGTTGAGCGATTGAAAGTGCGGATCGACCGGGATGGTGACGATGGCGTGGGAAAGCGCGATGTCGCTGGTTTCCAGCCCCGCCCGTTCGGCGCCGAACAACAGCCCTGCCCTCAAGTGCACTTGCGCCTCGGGATAGGCCTGGTCGGCGCATTGGCGCGGGGTGATAATCGGCAGGTGGGTTTCGCGCGGCCGCGCCGTCGTGGCATAGACGGTCTTCAGGTCGGCAATGGCGTCGGCCACGGTCGGGAAGACCTGCGCGCCATCGAGCGGCCAGTTGGCGCCGGACGACGTCGCCCACGCCCGTTCCTGCGGCCAGCCGTCGCGCGGCGCTACAAGGCGCAGTTCGTGCAAACCGAAATTGGCCATGACGCGGGCGACAGCGCCGATATTGTCGGCCAGTTGCGGCCGGTCAAGGATCACACATGGCAGGGTCAGGTTCGGGTCGCGCGGCGGCGCGGGACGGGCATCTTTCATGGCGCGGCTTATAGGGGAAGCGATGTTGGCAGGGAAGCCTCTTCTGTCCCCTCTCCCCGCTCGCGGGGAGAGGGTAGGCGCCGGGCGGCGAGCCTGAGGGGCAAACGGACGAAGCTGCACACGCGGACACCTTTTTTCTGCCCCTCATCCGGTCCTACGGACCACCCAACGCTGGCGAAAGCTATACTTTCGCTGGCGCTATACCCCGCAAGCAGGGAGAAGGAAATACACTGAACTTTAAACTTGACTATCGTGCCCGTCATGATACTGAATTTTAAACTTCACCATTTCAAGGAAGAATTCCATGCCTGTCGTCCACGCTACCTTCGTCACCGAAAACACCTATCCGCATCCTGTCTCCAAGGTGTTCGCCGCCTTCTCCGATAGCGCGGTCAAGGCCCGCTGGTTCACCCATCCCACCGCCGATGGCAGTTATGACAATGACTTCCGCCTGGGCGGCATGGAGCGCACGCGCTGGGTCATGGATGCCTCGACGCCCTTTCCGGGCGCGGTCATAACCTCGGAAGCGCTTTATCTCGACATCGTTGCGGAAAGGCGCATCGCCTCGGGATCAAACATGATGATGAATGGCACGCCGTTTTCGGCCTCGCTGGTGACGTTCGAATTCGAAGCTGACGGCGACGGCACGCGCCTGATCTGCACGCACCACGGCGCCTATTTCGAAAACTCTGATGGTCCCGAGATGCGCAAGGATGGATGGCAGCAATTGCTAAACCAACTCGACGCCGTGCTAAACAGCGACCGATGACAGACGCCAGCAAAGTCCTGCAAGCTTTAGGCGACGCGACCCGACGCGACATGGTCGAGCGTCTGACCGACACGGCCATGTCGGTCTCCGCGCTGGCAGCACCTTATGACATGACGCTGACGGCCGTCGCCCAGCATCTGGCCATCCTGGAAGCCGCCGGACTGGTCAAATCGGAAAAGATCGGCCGAGTCCGCTCTTACCAATTGGTCGCTGCCGGCTTTGATATATTGGATGCCTGGTCAAAGGCCCGCAGTCCGCTGTGGCAAAAGCGGCTGGATGCGCTGGGCGATGTGCTGGATGACACCTGACCCTATGGGGCCAGCCGAATCCCCGGCTTATTTCCGATCAGCACCCTACTGTTCGCAAGCCGCTTGAGCTTCCGACCACCGTCGTAGCCGCCCACCTTATGGGCATAGACATAGTGCCTGCCATCGAAACGCAGGCGAATATCGTAATTGGTTTGCCAGTCTTCATGCAGCACGACGCTGAGATCGGGATAGCCGCGCGTGTAGGTCGGTAAGACCCTACCCGGCGCACGGGCACTATCTGCATAAAGTATGTCAAAGCTCTTGCCGCGTGGCTTCAGGACCATCGTCGTGCACATGCCGGTTGCACCGCACCACATCCGCCCCGTGACACGTATAACGACAATCGGTGCACCGGAGCCTGATTTCAGCCGCGCAATGGCCACGCGCGTCGGGTCATCAGTTTCCAATTGCCTGTCGAATGCGCGATCCAGGCCCGACATAGCGGCCTGCTCTGCCCTGACGAAGTTGGCGATATCGGCATCCAATCGCTCGTGCCGTTTGGCATCCGCAGAAACGGATACCGCGGTGCCAAGTAGGCTCATGAAACCCAGCAGAACGGCGAAACGTTTCATGGCGGCAGCGTCCCGAAATGCCAGCATGGCGTGCGCCCTTCGCACCCACCGCGGGGAGAATTAATCCAGTTTGCGACCGATGTCATTTCGTCTATAGCGGTGGCCGTCAGCGCCCACACAGACCCTGTGCGTCTGCGTCCCGTGCGCTTCGTTTGAGAGAGGACACTCACATGGCCAAAATCAAGGTGGCAAACCCCGTCGTCGACATCGACGGCGATGAAATGACCCGCATCATCTGGCAGCTTATCAAGGACAAGCTGATCCATCCCTATCTCGACATCGAACTGCAATATTTCGATCTCGGCATGGAACACCGCGACGCCACCGATGACCAGGTCACCATCGACGCCGCCAACGCCATCAAGGCCTGCGGCGTCGGCGTCAAGTGCGCCACCATTACGCCGGACGAAGCGCGCGTGAAGGAGTTCAATCTCAAGAAGATGTGGAAGTCGCCCAACGGCACCATCCGCAACATCCTGGGCGGCGTCGTCTTCCGCGAGCCGATCATCTGCTCGAACGTGCCGCGCCTGGTGCCGGGCTGGACCCAGCCGATCGTCGTCGGCCGTCACGCCTTCGGCGACCAGTACAAGGCCACCGACTTCCTGATGCCGGGCAAGGGCACGCTGTCGATCAAGTTCGTCGGCGACGACGGACAAGTCATCGAGCACGAAGTCTTCAAGTCGCCTGGTCCCGGTGTCGCCATGGGCATGTACAACCTGGATGAGTCGATTCGCGACTTCGCCCGCGCTTCGTTCGAATACGGCATCAAGCGCAACTATCCGGTCTACCTGTCGACCAAGAACACGATCCTCAAGGCCTATGATGGCCGCTTCAAGGACATCTTCCAGGAGATCTTCGACGCGGAATACGCCGCGAAGTTCAAGGAACTGGGCCTCACCTACGAACACCGCCTGATCGACGACATGGTCGCCTCGGCGCTGAAGTGGTCCGGCGGCTTTGTCTGGGCCTGTAAGAACTACGACGGCGACGTCCAGTCGGATACGGTCGCCCAGGGCTATGGCTCGCTGGGCCTGATGACCTCGGCCCTGGTCACGCCGGACGGCAAGATCATGGAAGCCGAAGCCGCGCACGGCACCGTCACCCGCCACTATCGCCAGCACCAGAAGGGCGAGTCGACCTCGACCAACTCGATGGCCTCGATCTTCGCCTGGACGCAAGGCCTGGCGCACCGCGCCAAGCTCGACGACAATGCCGAACTGGCGCGCTTCGCTGAGACACTGGAAAAGGTCTGTATCGACACCGTCGAAGCCGGCTTCATGACCAAGGACCTGGCGCTGCTGGTTGGTCCGAACCAGGGCTGGCTAACGACCGAGGGCTTCCTCGACAAAATCAGCGAGAACCTGAGCAAAGCGCTGGCATAATTTTATCATGAGGGGAACCAGTTCCCCTCATGTACTCCCCTCTTCGAGGTTGGAAAGCCGTCCGTTCGCGGGCGGCTTTTTCTTAAGCCCCCTCTCCCCGCTTGCGGGGAGAGGGTAGGCGCCGGGCGGCGAGCCTGAGGGGCATTCCGTCAGAGACCGCAAGTTGACGTGCTTGGTTTTCGCGGCAATAGTCGCCGCAACCAATATAATACCGGGGATCATCAGATGTATTCTTCCGCCATCGCTTTGGCTTTACTGGCTTTTGGAACAGCAGCCGCTGCAGAAACGCGCCTTCCCTTGCCTCTGCATGTGGGAGGTCGCACGGTGGAAAAGGGGACCGTTTTGATGCCATTGCCAGACGCTCCGGTGTCAGCAGACGGGACGCCCGCCGCTGTTCTTCCCTCCCTGTCTTACCAATGGCCGGGCACCTACTTCGAAGGTGCTTTTAAAGGTGAAACGGTCGAAATCGGGTGGGACCCGTCGAATATCTGGAACGTTTACATCGATGGCCAAATGACCATGAAAACGGCCTCTAATGCTGACAGCTCGATTGTTTTGCAATTGGGCGAAGCAAGACTGGGCATCCAGAACAGCCATACCATCCGACTCGAGCGGGCAAACGAAAACCAGAACGAGCCAAGCGCTTTTGTTGGCCCTGTCATTGCCAGTGCACATCCACTCCCAGCGCCCGCGCCCCGTACCCGCCAGATCGAGTTCATCGGTGATTCCTACACGGTCGGCTACGGCAACATGTCCGGCAAGAGGCAGTGCACGCCGGCTGAGTTGCACGACACCACCGACACGTCGCAGGCCTACGGTCCGATGACGGCAAAGGCGTTCGACGCCGACTACCAGATCAATGCCTTTTCCGGCCGCGGTATCGTGCGCAACTACGATGGTTTCGCCGGTGATCCCCTGCCCGGCCTTTATCCCTATGTGCTGTTCGACAAGAAGGACACGTACAAGGACGACAACTGGAAGCCCCAAATCATCGTCATCGGCCTGGGCGGCAACGACTTTTCGACGCCGGTGAAGCCGGGTGAAAAGTGGAAGGACGAAGCGGCGCTCAAGGCCGATTATGAGGCCTCCTTCGTCGCCTTCGTCAAATCGTTGCGGGCCAAACACCCGCACGCCTTCTTCCTGCTGACCAAGTACGAAGGCCCCACAGTTGCTGAAGAAGTCGAAAAGGTCGCGGTTCTGCTTAAAACGGACGGCGAAACACGGCTGGATACGATCGGCCTCGATGGCTTCACGCTCAACGGCTGCGACTGGCACCTGGACAGCAACGACCACAAGCGCATTTCCGCGCAGCTAACGGGCTATTTCAACGCGCATCCGGACCTCTGGCAGGGCAAGTAAACTGTCACACTTCCGGCGTTGACCCGTGGCGGGTTCGCTGGGATAGTACGGCACAACCCAGGGGATAACTAGTCTTGCGTACTTCGCTTTTTCTGATGCTGGCGACACTGGCCGCCTCACCTGCCTTTGCCGAGAAGGCCCTGCCACTGCATGTCGGGGGCCGTGCGGCGCCTGCGGAGGACGGCAAGGGGTATATCCACCAGTGGCCCGGCACCTATTTCGAAGGTCGATTCCGTGGCACCGCCGCCGCCGTCCGCGTCAAGGACAGCGTCAATATTCTCGACATCTTCGTTGATGGGCAACTGGTCCGCACGATTTCAAAGCCCGGAGATGGCCAGGTCGAGTTCACCGGCCTGACCGACAGCGAACACAGCATCCGCGTTGAAAAGCGCACTGAAGTCCAGTGGGCCTCGGCGCAGTTCAGCGGCATCTTCGTGCCCGATTCGGCGGAAGTTCTGAGCGTCAAGCCACGCACGCGCCAGATAGAGTTCATTGGCGATTCCTACACCGTCGGTTATGGCAATACCTCGCCGAAGCGCGAATGCCCGGGAGACGGCGTGTGGGCGACGACCCAGACCCAACTGGCTTTCGGACCGCTGACGGCCAAGCATTTCAACGCCGACTATCGCATCAATGCCATTTCCGGCCGCGGCATCGTCCGCAACTATAATGGCAGCGCGGGCCTGCCCTTGCCCCATGCCTATCCGAACATCGTCAATCTCGACACCGGAACGATTCCCGACGCTGACGCCGCGACCGACGACTGGGCGCCCCAGGTTATCGTCATCGGGCTCGGCACCAACGACTTTTCGACGCCGCTCAATCCGGGCGAAAAGTGGAAGACGCGCGACGAACTGCAAAAGGACTACGTCGCCACCTATATCGCCTTCGTCCAGGGTTTGCGCACCGCCAATCCCGATGCCTATTTCGTCCTGATGGCAACCGACCAGGCCAATGGCGAAATCCAGGCTCAGGTCGCGAAGGTCATCACCGGACTCAAGGCCGCGGGCGAAACACGCATCGCCTTCGTGCCCATGAACGGGCTGACTTTCGAAGGCTGCGACTGGCACCCGTCGACCGCCGACGACCGCAAGGTGTCGGCCAGCCTGATCCGTTTCCTGGATGGCCAGCCGGATGTCTGGCAAGGCCAATAGCGCCTTTCCAAAAGTGTGAAGCGGTTTTGACCCTCCACGCGATCAGGCAAGGAAGTAAGTCTTTTTAGAGATGTCGCTTCCTAAGCATAGATTCCTTACTGGCCGGCGCGGCATTCAGACACGCTATATTGGCAGGCAGGGACCTCATGCGCCTTTTCCGATGCGACAATTGCGGCAACGCCGTCTATTTCGAAAACCGCTCATGCGTCAGCTGCGGGTTTCGCCTGGCCTTTATTCCGGAAGCGCTGGCCGTTCACACGGTCCAGCTGGACGCCGACGGCAAGCGCTGGCGCCGGTTGGATCAGCAGCAGTTCGTCTATCGCTTTTGCGCCAACGAACAGTGGGACCTGTGTAACTGGATGGTCCCGGCGGAGAGCCACGACGATTATTGCGTTGCCTGCCGGCATAACGGCCTGGTGCCCGATCCGGCGACCGAGGATGGTCTTCGGCGGTGGCGGCGAATCGCCGAAGCGCAGCGGCTTCTCTTCTATTCCTTCCTGCGTTGGGACCTGCCACGCCCGACACGCGCCGAGGATCCGGAGGGCGGCCTGCTATTCGATCTCAAGGACGACGAGATTCTACCCGACGGGTCGTGCAAGCCCGTGCTCATCGGCCACGACGAAGGCCATATTGTCATCCGCACCGCCGAGGCCGACGATCCGACGCGCGAACAGCAGCGCGCCATGATGAACGAGCCCTACCGCACCCTGCTTGGACACTTCCGCCACGAATGCGGCCACTTCATCTGGAACAGGATGGTCCGTGACGCCGGAAAGCTCGACAGCTTTCGCGCGGTGTTTGGCGACGAACGGGCCGATTACAGCGAAGCGCTCGAGAAGCATTACAAGGAAGGCCCGCCGCCTTTATGGGGCGAAACCTTCATCAGCTATTACGCCACAATGCATCCGTGGGAGGACTTCGCCGAATGCTTCGCGCACGTGCTGCACATCGTCGATTCATTGGAGACGGCGCACATCTACGGCATCGCGCTTGCCCCTCCCAGCCATTCGGAACTGCGGACACACGCGGCCTTCGACCCCTACAGCATTCTCGATTTCGACCAGATTGCCGAGGTGTGGATTCCTTTGAGCGTCGCACTTAATTCGATCCACCATTCGATGGGTGAGCGGGACCTGTATCCGTTCATCCTAACGCCCGCTATACAGGCCAAGCTGAAATACGTGCACGGGCTGTTGACCCGTCAGGTCTAGGCTTGCCCGCAACGTGACGGGCAAATGTCGTGATATCCGCCGAAAACCGCTCTACGCAAACGCCATGAGCCGTGTTAGGATTGGTTAACAAGAACTTTCGAGGGGTATTCACGTGGGGCGTGTTTTAGCGATTTTCCTGGCTATTGTCCTGGTCGGCGGCGCCGGCCTGTTCTACGCCTCCCCGCTCATCGCTTTCTATGACGTGCGCAGCTCCGCACGCGCCGAAGACGTCGAGGCCCTGGCCAAGCTGATCAATTTTACGTCGGTCCGCACCAGCCTGAAAGCCCAGCTCGAAGCCGGCGACAAGGGCGTGTCCGCGCCGCCGCCCTCGGCCATCGACGATCCAGCGGGCGCTGCCGGCAAGGCCGTCAAGGACATCGGTGATAGTATTGGCAAGGCGTGGGATGGCCTGGTCAACCCCAAGGCCGCCAAGGCCCCGGTCAAGCCGCCGGTCGACGTCGAATCTTACCTCAAGCCGCGCGCCCTGCTGGCCTTGACCTATGGCGCCGGCAGGGACGCCCCGAACTACGACACCGCCGCCGTCGCCAAGCCCCCCATGCCCAGTATCGCCTTCTTCAGCCTTGATCGTTCACGCCTGACGGTCAAGGACGCCGAGCGCGGCACCACCATCTTCACCTTCGAGCGCAAGGGGTTGATGAGCTGGGAAGTGACCCATGTCGGCCTGCCCAAGCCCGGCGAGATCGAAGCCGAAAAGGCCGCGGCCGCTGCGGCCTCTATGTCCGCGGAAGCCGCTCCAGCGCATTAAATCTTGTAAGTTCACAGTTCAAAGCTAGAAGCGTCGGATGCTCGATACCCTTATCCGCGTCCTTGTCTTCTTCGCCTTCATCGGCCTGGGCGTCCTGCTCGTTCGCTTCAAACGGCTGAATGCGCAGGGGCTGGATGGCCTGAGCGCCTATTTTTACTGGATCGGCTTTCCGAGCTGGCTGATGGTCAGCTTCGCGAGACTGCCGGCCATTGACGCGGGTTTAGCGGGCACGATGGGTGGCTATATCGCCGCCATGATTACCGCCGCCATCGTCGTCATGCTGATGGCACGCCTGATCAAGGCGCCACCGGAAGCCGCGACCGCCGCCGGCATGGCCGCCTATATCAACAACTCGGCCTTTCTGGGCATTCCAATCGCGCTCAGCCTGTTCGGCACCGAAGCCATCCACACCGGCCCCGTCATCGTCGCCGCGGACTTCCTGATTCTCTTTAGCCTGGGTTGCGCAGGGTTGGCCAAGGCATCGGGCCACACCTATCGCGAAGCCCTGATGCATACGGCACGCAACCCGACCGTTATCGGCGCATTGATCGGTGTCGTCATGATGTTGGCGGGTTTTCAGTTCCTGCCGCCCGTCGAAAATGCGCTCGATGTTCTGGGTAAGTCGGGGCCGCCCGTGGCCCTGGTGGCACTCGGCGGCATGCTGGGGCTAATGGAGCCGCGCATGGTGGTGCGGCCGGAACCCGTCAGCGTTCTGGCCATCGTCGGCAAGATCCTGCTGGCGCCGGCCCTGGTCGCCATCGTCCTGACGCTGCTGCGCGTAGATCCGGCGACCTTTAAGGTTTGCGTTTTCCTGAGCGCCACACCGACCGCGGTCAGCGTCTTCATCCAGACCAAGATGTACGGCACCTGGTACGAAGGCGCGGCGCGCACCGTGGCGCAAGGCACGGTAACCAGCCTGATTACACTGTCGATTCTCGCCATCGTGCTGACGCACATGGCGTAGTCATTTCGGTGAGGTCGCAGTCCCGGCCAGGATACCGCCATCGATGTTGAATTCCGAACCGGTGATATAGGTCGCTTCATCGGATGCCAGCAGGATAGCGACCGCCGCCACCTCTTCCGGCCGTCCGAATCTATGCAGAGGCATATGGGCCAGCATCGCCTTTTCGTCGTCGGCATCATCGATCATGGCGTCCCACATCGGCGTGCGAATCGAAGCGGGATAGAGCGAATTGCAGCGGATGCCGAGATTCTGTTCGGCGCAATAGAGCGCCACCGTCTTGGAATGGTTGCGAATCGCCGCCTTGGACGCGGCATAGGCGGCGGCGTGCGGGATACCGACCAGACCCGAACGCGACGACATGTTGATGATCGAACCCGCCGTACCCGTCCGGCGCATGGCGATGATGGCGTGCTTGCAACCCAGAAACACGCCATCGAGATTGATGCGCATAACGCGCTGCCAATCGCCGAGCTGGGTATGTTCCGGATCGTGATTGGCGCCGCCTTCGGTGCCGGTGATGCCGGCATTGTTGACCACCACATCCAGCCGGTCGTGGGTCGCGACAACGGCTTCCATGACCGAAACCCATTGGGCTTCGTTGGCGACATCGAGCGTCAGGAAGGAGGCCGAGGCGCCGAGTTCAGCTGCCAGGGCTTCGCCAGTATCGCGGTGGATGTCGGTAATGACGACGTGCGCGCCTTCCGCCGCGAAGGCGCGAACCATGGCCGCGCCAATGCCGCTGGCACCGCCGGTGACGACCGCCACCTTGCCCTGCAATCGTCCCATCGGCCTCGTCACTCCCGGGTTAGATCAGCGCCTTGACCGCCGCGATGCCTTCGTCGGCCTTGGTGTCGTCGGGCGCGCCGCCCTGGGCGAAGTCGGGCTTGCCACCCGCCCCCGCACCGCCCATGGCGATGACGGCCGCCTTGGCCAGGTCCGCGGCGTTGAAGCGCGTCGTCAGATCCGGCGACACGGCGACTGTGACCGCCGCCTTGCCGTCAAGCTTCCCAACCAGTGCGACGATGCCGCTGCCGACCTGCTTCTTGAAGTCTTCGGCGAGTGGACGCAGGTCCTTGCCGCCAACGCCTTCCAGCACGCGGGCCAGGACCTTGACGCCGTTGATCTCTTCCGGACCGGAGGACGCACCGCCGCCCCCGACGGCAAGGGCGCGCTTGGCTTCGGCCAGTTCCTTTTCCAGGCGCTTGCGCTCGGCGACCAGGGCTTCGACGCGGGCCTCGACTTGCGCCACCGGCACCTTGAATTGCGCCGCCAGCGATTCGGCGACATTGGCCTCATCGAGCAGATACTGACGCGCCGCTTCGCCGGTGAAGGCCTCGATGCGGCGGACGCCGGCGGCGATGCCGGTTTCCGATACGATCTTGAACAGGGCGATGTCGCCCGTGCGCGCGACATGGGTGCCGCCGCACAGTTCGACCGAGTATCTTTCCGAACCATCCAGGCCATGGCCCAGGGTCAGGACGCGGACTTCGTCGCCGTACTTTTCGCCGAACAGTGCCACCGCGCCGGCGTCGATCGCCTGTTGCGGCGCCATCAGTTCGGTCTTGGCCGCTTCGTTCTGCAGGATGACCGCATTGACCTCGGTTTCGATACGCTTGAGTTCGTCGGCGGTCAGCGGGCCGCCGTGGCTGAAGTCGAAGCGCATCCGTTCAGCGTCGACCAATTGCCCCTTTTGAGCGACGTGCGGGCCCAGCACATTCTTGAGCGCCGCATGTACCAGGTGGGCGGCCGAGTGGTTAGACCGCGTGGTGCGGCGCTTTTCGGCGTCGACGGCGAGCGTCGCCAAATCGCCGACCTTGATCGAACCTTCGGTCAGTTCGATCCGGTGGACATAAAGCTCGCCAGCCTGCTTCTGCGTATCGAGAACACGGCCTCGGCCAGCAGAGAAGACGACTTCGCCGGTATCGCCGGCTTGGCCACCGCCTTCGGCATAGAAGGAGGTGCGGTCGAACACGGCTTCGACCGTGTCGCCGGCCAAGGCGCTGTCGGTGCTTACGCCATCGTGCACCAGGGCCAGCAGCTTGCCTTCGACGGTCAGGTCGTCATAGCCGGTAAAGGTCGAAGCGCCGACCTTGTCCTTGATGGCGAACCATTCGGCGGCGGTTGCCTTTTCGCCGGAACCAGCCCAGTTTTCGCGGCCCCGCGCCTTCTGTTCCTCCATCGCAGCTTCGAAGCCGGCGACATTGACGGTCAGCCCCTTGGCCCGCACGGCGTCCTGGGTCAGGTCGAGCGGGAAACCATAGGTGTCGTAGAGCTTGAAGGCGGTTTCGCCCTCCAGCATGTCGCCTTCCTTGAGGTCGCGCGTGGCTTCATCCAGCAGGGTCATGCCGCGGCCGAGCGTACGGCGGAAACGCTCTTCTTCCTGGCGCAGGGTCTCGACGATGGTCGCCTCGGCACGCTTCAGCTCGCCGTAATGGCCGCCCATTTCCTGGACCAGGGTCGGCGCCAGGCGGTGCAGCAACGGTTCCTGCGCCCCCAGCAGATAGGCGTGGCGCATGGCGCGGCGCATGATGCGGCGCAGGACATAACCCCGGCCTTCGTTCGACGGCGTGACACCATCGGCGATCAGGAAGGAGGTCGAACGCAGATGGTCTGCGATGACGCGATGCGACGGCAGGCTGTCGCCTCCGGCCTTGACGCCCGTGGCTTCGACCGAGGCGCCGATCAGCGCCTTGAACAGGTCGACATCGTAGTTGTTGTGGACGCCCTGAAGCACGGCCGCGACACGTTCCAGGCCCATGCCGGTATCGATCGAGGGCTTCGGCAGGCTGACGCGCGTGCCGTCGGGCTGCTGGTCGAACTGCATGAAGACCAGGTTCCAGATTTCGACGAAGCGGTCGCCGTCCTCTTCCGGCGAGCCCGGAGGGCCACCCCAGATGTGTTCGCCGTGGTCATAGAAGATTTCGGTGCACGGGCCGCACGGCCCGGTGTCGCCCATCGACCAGAAGTTGTCGCTGCCGGCGATGCGGATGATCCTTGATTCCGGCAGGCCGGCGATCTTCTTCCACAGGCCGAAGGCCTCATCGTCATCGATATAGACGGTGGTCAGCAGGCGGTCGGGGTTCAGCCCATAATCCTTGGTGATCAGGGTCCAGGCGTGTTCGATCGCCTGTTCCTTGAAATAGTCGCCGAACGAGAAGTTGCCCAGCATTTCAAAGAAGGTGTGGTGACGCGCCGTGTAGCCGACATTGTCGAGGTCGTTGTGCTTGCCGCCGGCGCGCACGACCTTCTGCGAAGTGGTGGCGCGTTTGTAAGGCCGGGTTTCCGCGCCGGTGAAGACGTTCTTGAACTGCACCATGCCGGCATTGGTGAACATCAGCGTTGGGTCGTTGTGCGGCACCAACGCCGAGGACGCGACGACCTCGTGATCGTGCTTGGCAAAGTAGTCGAGGAAGGTCTGACGTATCTGGTTCAACGACGGCATGGGATAAAAACCGCTCCGGCAACAGGGAAATTTGTGAAGCCTATATAGCTATGTGTCCGCAAGCGCAAAGGCCGTTCAACGGCGCATGACAAAAAAGGCGCCCCCTGTTTCCAGGAAGCGCCTTCTTCGGACAGTCCGGGCGGAGGTTTGGTGTGGGTACCGCCCGCTCTGACCGATCCTGGTATGAGTCGCAAAACTTAGAGCGACTCGTCGCCTTCGTTAGCGTCGGGTTCCGGCGTCCCCAGCAATTCCTCGGACAGCGCTTTGGATTTGTTGCGGATGCCCTTTTCGATCTCGTTGCACATGTCCGGATTGGCCTTCAAGAAGTCGCGCGCATTGTCGCGGCCTTGGCCGATACGGGTCGAGTTGTACGAGTACCAGGACCCCGCCTTTTCAACGATACCAGCCTTGACGCCCAGGTCGATGATCTCACCGATCTTGGAGATGCCATGCCCGTAAAGGATGTCGAATTCGACTTCGCGGAATGGCGGCGCGATCTTGTTCTTAACGACCTTGACCTTGACATTGTTGCCGATGACTTCGTCGCGCACCTTGATCGAACCGGTGCGGCGGATGTCGAGACGGACTGATGCGTAGAACTTCAGCGCGTTACCGCCCGTCGTCGTTTCCGGCGAACCATACATGACGCCGATCTTCATGCGGATCTGGTTGATGAAGATGACGATGCACTTCGACTTGGAAATCGAGCCGGTCAGCTTGCGCAGCGCCTGCGACATCAAACGCGCTTGCAGGCCTGGAAGGCTGTCACCCATGTCGCCTTCGATTTCGGCGCGCGGCGTCAATGCCGCGACCGAGTCGACGACGACGATATCGACGGCGCCCGAACGAACCAGGGTGTCAGTGATTTCCAAAGCCTGTTCGCCGTTGTCAGGCTGCGAGACCAGGAGATCATCGAGATTGACGCCCAGCTTTTGCGCGTAGACCGGATCGAGCGCGTGTTCGGCGTCAACGAAGGCGGCGGTGCCACCGGCCTTCTGGATTTCAGCGACCGTGTGCAGGGCCAGGGTCGTCTTGCCCGACGATTCCGGACCGTAGATTTCAATGACGCGGCCTTTCGGCAGGCCGCCGATGCCGAGCGCCATGTCAAGGCCCAGCGAACCGGTCGATACCGATTCGATCTGATCGACACTGCCGTTCGAACCGAGTTTCATCACCGAACCCTTACCGAAGGCCCGGTCGATTTGCGCCAGCGCCGCTTCGAGCGCGCGTTGCTTTTCAGAGTCGTTTTTTGCCACGAGTTTCAACATTGCTTGAGACATATCCAAACCTTCCTATGTCACGATTCCCTTGAGCAAGGGCAGCGCGTTCGTCTTTGTCGTTTTTGTCGTTGGAATGATGTGTACTTTATTTGTTCTCAGTTTGCAATATGTTCACGTGAACAAATTTAGAACATTTGAGCGCAGAACAGAAGCTCTGTGCCGGAGCCCTTATGCGCGATCTCAGGCTGTTAATTCAAAGTCCGAGACCGTCAGGCCCGCCATCATGTTGAAAACTGGGCCAACGCGCCGACCGCCGAGGCGCCTGCGGTGACTGCGCCGCAGTGAGCACGCCCCGCCGAGGTCACGGCGAAGATAGGAATGATGTTGGCGGCCTCGAATGCAGCCTTGACCTGGGCGATCACGTTTCGGACTGTGAGCGCTCACATGACGGGCGTTGCGCAAGCGGGTGTTCTCGCATAGGCTCGGACGCCATTGGCGGGCGGTATAAAAAGACCCGCATGAGGGAGGACTAAATCATGCCGGAGCTTTCCGCCGCCGACCCCACCTGGGCGCTGACCGCCGTCGCCATTTCCGTGCTCGGACTGGTGGTCATGATCGCGTGGGGCAAGGTCCAGCCCCTGCTGGCCTTCGTCATCGCCGCCATCGCCGCCGCTCTCATGCTGGGCATGCCACTCGACGCCATCCCCAAATCGGTCGAAAAAGGCATAGGCGACATGCTGGGGTCGCTCGCCATCCTGCTGGCGCTGGGCGCCATATTCGGCAGGCTGATCGCCGATTCCGGCGCGGCGCAAAAGATCGCCAGCGTACTGATCGGCGCGTTCGGCGCCTCGCGCATGAGCCTCGCCCTGGCGCTGACCGGTTTCATCGTCGGCATTCCGTTGTTCTACAATGTCGGCTTCGTGCTGATGGTGCCGCTGATCTTTTCTCTGATGCGCCAGTCGGGCAAGTCCCTGGTCTGGCTGGCCGTGCCGTTGATGGCTGGCCTGTCCATCGCCCACGGCTTCCTGCCGCCCCACCCCTCGCCGACGGCCATCGTGCCAATGTTCGGCGCAGACATGGGCATGACGCTGATCTATGGCCTGATCGTCGGTGTACCGACCCTTTTGGTCGCCGGTCCCGTCTTCGCCATGACGGTCAAGGGTATCACCGCTAATCCGCCCAACCTTTTCCTGGCGCCGCCCAAGGCCGACGACGAATTACCGAGCGCATTCAATGCTTTCGCCACCGCGCTTTTGCCGGTGGTGTTGCTGGCGGGCGCCACAGCACTTAACTTCTCGGGCATGGTGCCTGCGGAACACAAGGCGCTGGTCAACTTCATCAGCCACCCGATCCTAGTGCTTCTGATCGCACTCATCGTCGCCAGCATCAGCCTGGGGACAGCGCGCGGCACGGGATTCCGCAGTCTGATGGAAAGCTCAGGCGGGGCCTTACGTGAAATCGCGCCGATCCTGCTCATCATCGCTGGCGCCGGCGCGCTCAAGCAGGTCTTTGTCGACAGCGGAGTCAGTGACCAGATGGGCACGCTCCTGCAGGCGGTTCCGCTGCCGCCGCTGGTGCTCGGCTGGCTGATCGCCGGCATCATCCGCGTCTCACTGGGGTCGGCGACCGTAGCGGGGCTTACGGCAGCCGGCCTCGTTTCGTCGTTGGTGGCGACATCGGGCGTCGATCCGAACCTGATGGTCCTGGCCATCGGGGCGGGTTCGCTGATGTTCAGCCACGTCAACGATTCCGGCTTCTGGATGTTCAAGGAGTATTTCGGCCTGACGATCAAGGATACGCTAAGGACCTGGACGCTCATGGAAGGGCTGGTAGGGATTGTCGGCCTGGTGTCGGTCCTGGTGCTCGATATTTTTGTGTAACCCTGTAAGGATCGCCGCCTCACGGGCGTCTAATCTCCCGACACAACACAAGGAGATTGTCATGCTGGGTCTGTTTCTGAAGCGCGAACATTTCTGGCCGGTGCTGTCCGCCGCACTGGCCCTCGCCCTGATCGGCATTGTCGCAGGCATGTCCAGCGGCGCCTTTGAAAGCAACAACCGCGAAGCCCTGCGCCTGGAACGCGAGGCTGCCGCCCAACACATTACTCCTTAAGTTGCCTAAGGATAACGAATTCGCCACATGGATCGCGCCGCATGTCGGCCGGCTGACGCGGATCAGCCGGGCCTTTGCCGCGCCCTCTGACCGCCACGACCTGATGCAGGAATTGCTGATCGCCGTCTGGAAGGCGCGGCCGGCGTTTCGTGGGGACGCCACGGCCTCCACCTTCGTCTATCGCGTCGCCCATAACCGGGCGCTCACCTGGAAACGCCGCGAAGGCCTACGCTGGCTGCGCTTTCCGATCCTGCAAGGTGAGGTTCCGGATATCGCGGAACCCGCCCCGGATGACCGGCTTGAGACGCTCTATGCCGCCATCCGACAACTGCCGCCTGTCGACCGCTCGCTGATGCTGCTGTCGCTCGACGGCGTGCCCTATGCCGACATGTCCGCCCTGCACGGCCTGAGTGAAGCCAATATCGGCGCACGCCTGACCCGCGCGCGGGCGCGGCTGATGGCCCTCATTGGAGAGACTTCCGATGGACTTTGAAACCCTGGAGAAACTGTGGCGATCGGAGGCTAATGACCGCGCCACCGTCGCTGAAACCTACGTTCTGGAGGCCACCATGAAAACGCTGAGGCAGCGCCACGGCGCCTTTTCGACCGGCATGGGACTTGTCGGCCTGGCGCTTCTCGTCTGGACGGGCGCCATTATTTACGCCGTCATCGCCGGTAAGATCGCCGACATCACGCAGGAATGGGGCATTGTCGCCCTGCTGGCCGTGTCCTGGCTGGCCTTCCTGCGCGCCCACGCCCAGCAAAGGCGGCATCTGCGGGCGTGGCCGGACTCGACAGTTTCCATGCCTGAGGCCATCAATGCCCTGATCGACGAGAACCGCACGGCCAGGGCACGCACGCGCATGATGGGGGCAGCCTTTCTGGTCTTCGCCGTCGTCCTGACCCTGTCTGTCGGGCAACTCTACGCCGTCGGCAAGATGGAGTGGCGTCACGTCGTCCAAGGCTCGGTGATGTTCGGCGGCGCGCTTTTGCTGTCGGCGGGCATCCACGCCATCCGCTATTTCCGCGTGCTCAGGCCGGAAGGCGAGCGGCTCAAGCGGCTGTTGGCGCAGTATGAAGGCTAGTTCATTCATTGTATGACTGAGGCAATTAACCGACGGAGCCCGCCATGAATGCCCAACAGACAGATGTTGTCGATTTCTGGTTCCGGGAACTGACGCCAGATCAATGGTTTCAGGGCGACGATCCCAGCCTTGATGACCTGATCCGCCGACGATTTGGCGACCTGCTGACCCAGGCAGTCGCGGGCGGGCTGGATGGCTGGGCGGGTTCCCCGCGCGGGCGGCTGGCCCTGATCATCGTACTCGATCAGTTCTCGCGCAACATTCATCGCGGTTCCGGCCAGAGCTATGCCGGTGAGGTCAAGGCGCAGGCCCTGACACTGGAGGGCATTGCGTTGGGCCTGGACAAGAGCCTGACCTTTTCCGAGCGCCAGTTCTTCTACATGCCGCTGATGCACGCCGAAGAGACCGCGCTTCAGGAGCAATGCGTGGCGCAGTTCGAGGCGCTCAAGAAGGAGGCCGAAGGCCTGCTGGGCTACGCCACCGGCCACGCCGCCGTCGTCGCGCGCTTTGGGCGTTTCCCGCACCGGAATGCGGTGCTGGGCCGCGCCTCGACGCCCGAGGAAGCGGCCTTTATTGCGGCGGAAGGCCGGGGCTTCTAACCTTACATCTGCGGGGCAAAGGACGGCGCTTCGGCCTTGATGGCAGCCGTATGCGGCGCCTGACCACGCATAAATTCGCGGATGACTTCGGTGACTTCCGGCGAGACCATGAACAGGTTGTGGCCGGCGTTCTCGACCGTCACCGTCACCACGTTCGTCAGGCCTGACACTGACGCCTGCTGTTCGTCCGGATAGGTGCGGCCATCGAGCGTGCCGGTCAGGACCAGCGTTGGCACAGCGCTTTGCGGCGGCGTTCGAAATCCGTCGCCGAGATCGAGGCCCAGCGTGCCGGCGATCTGCGGCATGGGATAGTTCAGACTGTCACCCAATAGGGCTGTCTTCGCTTCGGCATCGACCTGGGCCAGGCGGTTCGCGCCGATGCCCGAAGCGACATCCATGGCCAGCGGCATAAGACGGAAGCTTTCCGGCGCGCCCGGCGTTACCATCATTCCGAACACCGGCGCCAGCGGTTCAGTTATCCCGGCATCGACGGCCAGATACATGCCGAGCAGGCGCGCGGCCCCTTGTGGATCGGCGATCGAAGCACTGGCTGCCATCTGCATGATCTCCGCCGTCAGCAGCATCGGCTTTACGCCCTGTCGCGTTGGCACATTGAGCATTACCGGCGCCGCATCGAGTTTGGCATGCACGCGGCGGATCAGTGCCTTGATGTCGGGATAGGCGGCTTTCGCAGCCGGTTCCTTGTCGATCGCGGCTTGCAGACGGTCGAAATAGGCATCCGTCTGCGATGGCAGCTTCACTGTCTGGTCCAGGCCCTCGACACTGGCCAGCACGACGCGGTCGAGACGCGGCCCCATCTCCTTCACCGCCGCCAAGGCCAGGTGCGTGCCGTAGGAAATGCCCCACAGCGACAGCTTGTCGGCCTTGAGGTGCGCGCGCAGGGCATCGAGATCGCGCGCGCTTTCGACGGTCGTGTAGCCGGCAGGATCGAAGCCCTTGCCGCGCCAGAAGGCGCCGCACTGTTCGACGGCCTGGCGCAACAGCGTGTCGCGCTCAGTCTTTGCCACCACACGATCCAACGGAATGACGACGTCCGACACGCATTCAGGCGCGACTTCGGACGCGCCCGTGCCGCGCTGGTCAAGCGCAATGACGTCGCCGAACTCACGCATCGCCATGAACAAGGCAAAGCGTTCGCGCTTCGCCGTTTCGATCCCCGACCCGCCCGGCCCGCCGGCGAGATAGACGATTGGCGCGCCGGGTTTGGCGCCCGTCGCCGGGAAGCGGACATAGTGGAGCGGAATGGCGCGGCTCTTAGGATCGGCCCGGTTTTCGGGCACGGTGAGTTGCCCGGAAAAGGCATCAACCTTTTCGCCCGTTTTTGCTTCAAACACAGTCGGCGTTTCGCCGGGCGCGGCCCATGCAGCCGGCGCGCATAGGGTGACGGCGAGAAGTGAAACGAGTGAAGCGCGGAATGTCATGGCAGGGCCCCTGATTGCGAGAGCCTCAGCCTTAAACCTTGCTTTCTGTGTTACACGCGCTGTTCGGCCAGCGGTGGCGGATTTCCGGCGGGCGGCGGTGACCGGTAGCGCTAAATCGGCTAACGGTTAGCTCATGAAGCTGTTCCTCGCCACGTTCCTTCTGCTGCTGTTTGCTTTGCCGGCGTCGGCCATGGAGGCAATTCCATTGCAGGACATTGTCACGTGCCCGGTCCATGGCGACCAGCCACCATCGCGCTTCGATGCGCCGGAATGCCGGGCGGTCAAATTCTCCGAACTCGATCCGCAAGGCCGCGATATCTGGGTGCGTGCCCACGCCGATGTGCCGGCAGTCCCCGCGGGCCCGATGGGGCTCTACATTTCGGCCAAGGCGTCGAGCACTGCCTGGATCAACGGCGTCCGGTTGGGGGCGAATGGCATGCCGGCCGCCACGAAGGGGGGCGAAACGCTGGGACGGATGGACATCGCCTTCCCAATTCCTGCGTCCGCCCTGCGCGCGGGCAATAACGAAGTCGTGCTGCGTCTGTCGTCGTTCCACGGTGCGGTCCGCCTCAGCCAGCCGGTCCACATGCTGGGCATCGCGCCCTACGCCGACCCCACGGATCTGATCTTGCGCGCCTACTGGCCGTCACTGGTGACATTCGGCGTATTGCTGGCCGGCGCCTTCTTTTTTGCCAGCTCGGCGATTTCGGCGGTCAACCGGCGCGACCCGCTGCTGCTGGGGCTGCTGTCGCTGCTTGCGGCCGGGCAGTTGTTTGCGGAGGCCTTTCGTGGACTGGCACCCTATGCCTATCCGGTGCAGGACTGGCGCCTGATCTTCATTACAGCCTGCTCGAGCGCATTTGCCGTAACACTGGCGGCATTGATTGCGCTGAGGTTTCCAACGCCCCGCCCCCGGATGGTTTTTGCCGGTGTTCTTGTGCTCGTCGCCTTTCCATTGGTCGCCACACCGAGCTTTGATGGCAAGGCAGCGTTTGCCCTCCTGGCGTCTGCGCTGGCCAGCGCGGCCATTGCCGGTTATGCGGCGCTGAAAAAGGACCATCCTGCCCTGATCTCCTGCGTGGTCCTGCTGCTGTTTGCCGGGTCGGTGCTCGTGTTCCAGGGCCAGTTCCTCGACACCATCTTCTTCTACGAAGTCGCCGCGCTGTTGCTGGTCCTGTTTGTCGTGCGCGCCCTGACGTTTGAGCGTCAGCGCCAGACGCACGAGACCATGCAGATCCGCGCCCACGACCTTGAGCTGGCCCTGACCCGGGCGACCGAGGCGAAGACACCGTCTCAACTGCGGATCAACAGCGCCGGCGCCGTGACCATCGTCAATGCCACGGACATTACGCTGTGCAAGGGCGCGGATGACTATGTCGAACTGCACCTGCGCGACGGCCGCACGGTGCTGCACAATGGTGCGCTGGCGGAGCTGGAAAGCAGCCTGCCGCCGCATTTCCTGCGTGTGCATCGCTCGTTTATCGTCAACACCGCCTTTGTCGAAAAGCTGACGCGCGACCCGGCCGGAACCGGCTTCCTGACGTTATCGAACGGCGCACAGGCGCCTGTCAGCCGCAGGATCATGCCGAAGGTGCGCGAGGCGCTGGGCTAACTTACGTATGTGGGGCTGTGCCGCCACAAACCCCGTAAGTTTAGATCAGCCCCTTGTCCTTATAGACCTGCTCCAGCACAGCCAGCGGCAATGCTCCGGCCTGAAGTCCGGTGTCGTGGAAGGTGCGGATATCGAACTTCGCCCCCTGCTTCGCCTTCATGGCATCACGTAAGCGCATCCACTGCAGCTTGCCGACCATGTAGCTCAGCGCTTGCCCTGGCCATACGCAATAACGCTCGATCTCGGTGATCGCCGACGATTCCTGGTCGCCATTGGTCTCTACGAAATACTTGACCGCCTGCTCCCGGCTCCAGCGTTTGGCGTGCATGCCGGTATCGACCACCAGCCGGATCGCGCGGAACAGCGATGACTGCAGATAGCCGACATAGCCTTGCGGATCGGTGTCGTACACGCCCATCTCGCCGGCCAGCAGTTCCGAATACAACGCCCAGCCTTCCGAATAGGCCGAGAAGCCGCCGGTCTTGCGCAGCATCGGCAAACCTTGCGCCTCGATCTGCAAGGCGATCTGCAGGTGGTGGCCCGGAATCGCCTCGTGATAGGTCAGGGTCGGCAGCGACCAGGACGGCCATTCCGCCGTGTCACGCAGGTTAATGTAATAGGCGCCCGGCCGGGTGCCGTCGAGGTTCGGCCCCTGGTAGTAACCGCCCGGCGCGCCGGCTTCGATCTCCTTGGGCACCCGCCGGACTTCGCACGCCGCCCTGGGCAGGATGCCGAACCATTGCGGCAGCTTGGCCTGGATCGCCTGGATCTGGACGTTCAGGTCGGCGATCAGCTTCTCCTTGGCTTCATCCGTGTTCGGGTAGACATACTTCGGGTCTTCGGCCAGGGCACGCATCCGTTCGCCCACCGTGCCGGTCGAGTAGCCCAGGGCCTTTAGCCTGACGTCGGCCTCGGAGCTGATCTCCCTGACGATGTCGAGACCGACCTTGTGTATCTCATCCGGCGTCATGGTGGTCGTGGTGCCGACCCTGGCGGCAAAGGCATAATAGGCGTCGCCGTCCTTCAACCGCCATACGCCGGCGTCGTGTACCGCCTGGCCGCGCGCGGCCTTCACGGCCGCGATCTGGGCATCGAGCGCGGCGGCGATCGGGCCTTCGACGCGGTTTCCCGCTTCCGCCGCCCAGTCGCCGGCGATTCCCTTGGCCGCCGTCTTCTTGACCAGCGCCTTGGTCATCGCGCTGTCGGCGCCTTTGATGGCGCGGAGCGATTCCATTTGGACCAGCGCCTTGTCGAGCGCGAAATCGGGCGCCAGGACGCCATTGGCAACATCAGCCCTGAAGCGTTCGGTCTGCTGGCCGATCACCTCGGCAAAGGCGTCCATGCGAGCGAGAAATGCGTCGGCGTCGGCCTTGGTTTCGATCGTGTGCTGGTTGGCCAGAAAGTCCGGCGTCGAACGGTAGGCGCCGTTCAGCTGGCTCAGGACATACGGATTGGCGCCTCCCCACGATCCGAAGCGGAAGCGATTGGCGCCGTCCCTGGACAATTCGGCGCGCCACAGAATGGTATCGTAATTGATCCGGTCCATGCCCTGCAGCTTGGCGCGGGGGATGGCCTTCAACGTCTTGATACTCTTTTCGAGTCGCGCCAGCGAGGCAAGGTCCTCGGCTTCAGTGGCGGGCGTCAGCCTGGATTTCAGCCCCGCCAGTTCGCCCTTGTCTAGGCCCAGCGAGGTAGCGCTTTCCGGTGCGTTGGCGATGCGCTCCTTGAAAATGGCGTCAAAGGCATCGTTGAGCGCCTTAGAGGTAGCCGGATCGCTTTGCGGTGCCGGCGCGGCGGAGGCAGGCAGTGACGCAGCACCGGTGACGGCGGCAGCGGAGATCAGCAGTTGGCGGCGATCGAGCATGTCTGGCCCTCTATGAACAGGAGACCAGTGGTTGCCAGCGCAACCAACCTGTCAAGTTACGAAAAGTTCAGAAAGCGGTCATCGTCCCCTCTCCCCGCCTGCGGGGAGAGGGTAGGCGTCGGGCGGCGAGCCTGAGGGGCATTCTAAATGCTACGCGCACGCCACACTAAGCCCCTCATCCGGTCCTGCGGACCACCTTCTCCCCGCGCGCGGGGAGAAGGAAGATCAAATCAGCCCCTTGTCGCGGTACAACTGCTCCAGCACCGACAGCGGCACAGACCCCGCCATCAGGCCCGTATCGTGGAAGGCCTTGATGTCGAATGCCCCGCCCTGTTTGCGCTTTTGCGCGTCGCGCAGGCGCAGCCAGGTGATCTTGCCCATCATGTAACCGAGCGCCTGGCCCGGCCACACACAATAGCGCTCGATTTCGGCCGTGACGGCGCTTTCACTGTCGCCCATGGCGTCACGCATATAGGTAATCGCCTGCTCGCGGCTCCAGCCGAGATTGTGCATGCCGGTATCGACGACCAGCCGCACCGCGCGGAACAGCGCGTCGTGCAGGTAGCCGATACGGCCCGGCGCGTCGTCATTATAGATGCCCATCTCCGACGCGAGTTGCTCCGAATAGAGCGCCCAGCCTTCGACATTGGCGTTGAAGGCCAGAAGCTTGCGAAGCGTCGGAATCCCTTGCGCCTCATTTTGAATCGTCAGCTGCATGTGGTGGCCGGGAATGGCCTCGTGGCAGGTGAGCGTCGGCAGGGTCCAACTCGGGTTATTACCCGTGTCGCGCAAGTTGATGTAGTAGGCGCCCGCGCGTGAGCCGTCGATCGATCCCGGCATATAATAGCCGCCCGGCGCGCCGGCTTCGGTCGCCACCGGCACGCGGCGGATCGACACTTTCGACTTCGGCAGCACGCCGAAATAGCTCGGCAGCCGCGCTTCGACCTTGCGCACCAGACCGTTCAGGTCGTTAAGCAGCTTGGCCTTGCCGTCGTCGGTATTCGGATAGAGGTATTTTGGGTCGGTATACATGGCGTGCATGCGCTCGCCCGGCGTGCCTTGCGTCATCCCCAGGGCGCGCAGGCGGCTGTCGAGTTCGGCGCTGAGGCGCGCCACCTGATCCAGGCCAATGGCGTGGATTTCCTTCGCGCTGTCGTCGGTGCTGGTCGAAAGCTTCACGCACTGGGCATAATAGGCCTCGCCGTTCGGCTGGTTCCGCACGCCGGCGTCGTGCTTCGCCTGACCGGCCAGTCCCGAGAGAATGTCAATCTGACGCGTCAGGGCTTCGCGGACCGGACCGGTCAGGCGGGCCGAAGCGTCGTCGCGCCACGTCCCCGCAATACCAAGCGCCTGGGTTTTTGAGTCGAGCGCGGTGACGACCGGGCTGAAGGCCGGATCGGTGTCGCGCAGCGCGGTCAGTTGCTGCATCGCTTTCTTGAGAACGAAGTCCGGCGGGATGACGCCACGGCCGGCGTCGGCACGGATGCGCTCGTTTTCCTGGTCGACGGCGCGGGCAAAATCGCTCAGGCGCATCAGGTACGATTCCGCATCGGCCTTGTTGGCGATCTCGTGCTGGGTCGCCAGGAAGTCGGGCACGAACTGATAGGCGCCGCTCAACTGGCTGACGACATAGGGCGCAGCGAACCCGCCGGCAAAGACGCCGTAGTCGCCATAGGCAAAACCCTGGGCGAGAGCGAGTTGGTTCTCATTGTCCCACAGGACGCTGTCGTAATTGAGCCGGTCGGCAGCCGACAGGTCGTTGCGGTCGATGGCCTTCAGTGTCTGAACGGCGCGGCGCAGGCGCGCGAGGTTCGACGCCTTGGACGCTTCGGAACGGTCATCTAGCTTGGTCTTGGCCACCGCGAACTGGCCCTTGTCGAGGCCCGCGGACGTCGCCTGCACCGGCGATGCGGTGAACCATTCGCGCAGGACCAGGTCGTAGGCACTATTGAGTTGGGCGGCGACTTCCGGCGAGGTGACGGCGGGTACGGGCGGCGGCGAAGGGGGCTTCGGCGCCTCTACTCTTTTCGGCGCGGCCTTCTTGCCTTTGGTGGACTTCTTGCCCTTCTTCGACTTCGACGAAGACTTCTTGCTCGCGGCCGCCTTCTTTTTCTTTTTGGGGGCCGCCAGGGCCTCGGCCGCAACGCTGCCGAACAAGGCCGCCAGTGCGCCCACTACATACCGCCGGTCTACCATGCTCACTCCGCCACAGGCTTTCTCTGCCCAAAGCCTATGCGCATGGCGTTTCCGTGGCAACCGGCCCCCGCTAAATTTCTTGCGGCAGGCTTTGCCGCTCACGTTCGTGTGAAACGCCCTTCCCATGCCATGTTCAGCTTGAATTCTTGCGAACGAGTCGCGCAAAAGGCACGTTAGCCTTATCCCGAAGGAATTCATCGCATGCGCATTGTCCTTATCGCCGCCCTGATCGCCACCGCCGCGCCTGCCCTGGCGCAGGACCCCGCCACCTTTACCGGCGCCCTAAAGGGGCCGACCGGCGCGGACCTCGGCAAGGTGACAGTGGTTGACGCCCCCAAAGGCGTGCTGCTGCGCGTCGAAGCGAAGGGGTTGACGCCCGGCTGGCATGCCATCCACTTCCACGAAAAAGGCGCCTGCACTGACGAAAAGTTCGCTTCGGCCGGCGCCCACGTCCACGGCGAAGGCAGCGTGATCCACGGCCTGCTGCGTGCCGACGCCACGGATTTCGGTGACCTGCCGAACATCTTCGCCAATGCCGACGGTACGGCGACGGCCGAAATCTACTCGACCCTGGTCACCGTCAAGGGCACGAACGGCACCGCCAAGCTGCTCGATGACGACGGCGCGTCGGTGGTGATCCACGGCAATCCGGACGACTATACGTCTCAGCCCGTTGGCAATGCCGGTCCGCGCCTGGCCTGCGCGGTGATAAAGTAATGCCCCTTACCCTATCTTCGGAGACCACCGCCCTTGTTCTGATCGACCTGCAGAACGGCATCGTCAATGCGCCGCGTGAGCCACGTTCCGGCGCCGATGTCGTGGCCGCAGCCAAGCGTGTGGCCGAACGATTCCGTGCTGTCGGCGCGCCCGTTGTTCTAGTCCATGTCGATTTTGCGCCAGACTATGCCGACGCCCTGAAACAGCCGGTCGACGAACCGACGCCGCGACCCGAAGGCGGCCTGCCGCCGGACTATGCCGAATTCGCGTCCGGCCTGCCCCATGAAACCGACATCATCATCCGCAAGCGCAACTGGGGCGCCTTTTATGGCACGGCGCTCGACCTGCTCCTGCGCCGCCGCGGCATCCGCACCATCGTTCTGGGCGGTATCGCGACCAATTTCGGCGTGGAATCAACTGCCCGCGAGGCATGGGAGCGCGCCTATGAAGTGGTCGTGATCGAAGACCTGTGCGCCAGCGCGACCGCGGAGATGCACGCGATGTCGATCAAGTCCATCCTGCCACGCATTGCTCGCGTCCGCCAAAGCGGCGACATCGCCCTGGCCTGATCGCTTCTTAGCCTCAGGCCGGCCGATCCCTATGGGAACCTTAGGGCGGGCGTGGTCGAATCTCCCACGTCCTGTCGGCAGAAGCTGCTCATGGATGTCGCCCCCTTCCCTATCATCGCCATCGCCGTACCCCGACGTGCGGCCTTCAGGAGACAATCATGTCCTCACGTCTCGACACGCTTAAAATCGCCATCCTCGCCACCGATGGCTTCGAACAGGTCGAATTGACCGAACCCCGCAAGGCGCTCGATGAAGCCGGCGCGAAAACGGTGCTGGTCTCGCCCAAGGATGGCCAGGTCCAGGGCTGGCAACATCACGACAAAGCCGACAGCTTCGCGGTCGATATGTCGCTGAACACAGCGAAGGCCGAGGACTTCGATGGCCTGTTGCTGCCCGGCGGGGTCGTCAACCCCGATGCACTGCGCCTCGAACCCGCCGCCATCGCCTTCGTCAAGGCGTTCGCCGACGCAGGCAAGCCGATCGCTGCCATCTGTCATGGGCCGTGGACGCTGATCAATGCCGGGGCGGTCGAAGGTAAGCGTCTGACCTCATGGCCATCTCTGGAAACAGACCTGCGCAATGCCGGCGCCGATTGGGTCGACCAGGAGAGCGTGACCGACGGCAATATCGTAACAGCGCGCAAGCCCGACGACATCCCAGCCTTCAATGCAGCGATGATCGAACGCTTTGCCCAGGCTGCGAAGGTCTCCGCATAAAACGAAAAGGGGTCCGGCAGGTGGCTGCACGGACCTCTTTCAATCTGGCTTGAATGATGTCCTGCGGACTATTTTCGCCGCAGCTTGCGGATTTCGCAGGATAGTCCGATACCAGCGACAGCTATGACCGGCAAGGCGGCCAGGATAAGCATACTCATTACACCTACTCTGATTACGTTTCTTTCCCTAAACGTAAAGGTGCCATAGATTACAGATAATGCAATCGTTTGCTTCCGATTTGGCGAGTTTGCCGCTCACGAATACGTCTCGGCGCATATCTAATTACAAGCGGTATTCCATTCTTTCAGTACCTTCCTCACCAACTTGCCGGACTCCGTAAGGTCGGCGTCGCTCCAAGGCCCGGTCGACGACGCACCGGGTTTGAACAGCGACGCCCCTTCCCGCTTGTCGCTGACGGCCCAGTTGGCCTGGCTCAGGCAATGCTTGCGCATGAACTTCTGCCATTTGGCGGCTTCCTTGTGGTCGACAGCACCGTTGCCATCGGCATTGACCGCGCCCCATTCCGACACGAAGACCGAAGCCCCCTTGTTCAGCGCCGCCTTGGCCTTGTTGCGCAAGGGCTGCTTGTGTGTGCCGGCGTAGAAGTGGATCGTATAGGTGAGGTTCGCGCCCCTGACCGGATCAGCGGCGGCGATATCGGCGTCCTGAGACCAGCTGGGCGAACCGACAATGATCAGATTATCCGGATCGACGGCGCGGATGGCATCGACCACTGTCTGAGAATAGGGCTTTACGTCCGTGGACCAACTGACGTCGCGCAGCGGCTCGTTATAGATTTCATAGATCACATTCGGCGTATCGCCGTACTTTTTGGCCATCTCCGTAAAGAACGCGACGGCTGAGGCCGGGTCCTTCTCGGCGCGGTGCGAGTGCCAGTCGATGATGACATAAACGCCGTTGGCGATGGCCGCATCGACCAGGGCCTCGACGCGGGCGCGGTTGGCGTCGGGCTCGACCGCATAGCCGCCCTTGCCGTCAATACCCATGGCAGCGCGGACCAGCGAGACGTTCCAGTCCCTGGCGAAGGTCGCCACACTTCCGGCATTATAGAACCGGTCCTGCCCCCAGCCCGAATTGGACCAGAAATAGCTGACGCCGGCCAGGGCCACCGGCTTGCCCGAAGCATCGACGACACGATTGCCTTTGATGCTGAGCGCACCGTGCGTTTGCACAGGCGTGGCGGCCGTCGCCGTCAAGGGCATTGCCAGCATTGTGGCGGCAAGCAGTACGGATTTCACGGCGCGTCTCCCGAAATTGTAATCGTTATCAGGCTACCGTAGGACGCTTTGAATTAACAAGCAATGTATGTGGCGTCTCCACACCGGCTCGTAAGGGACGCTTGATCACCGTTTGGCCAGGTACCGCCCCGTCAGCGACGCTTCGCACGCCACAAGGCCTGACGGCACGCCCTCGTACTGGACCGTGCCGCCGTCGTGGCCAGCGCCGGGGCCCAGGTCGATCACCCAGTCGGCGCGCGAAATGACGTCGAGATTGTGCTCAATAACAATGACCGATGAACCCGCATCGACCAGCCGGTCGAACAATCCTATCAAGGTGTCGACATCGTTCATGTGCAAGCCGGTCGTCGGCTCATCCAGCACGTAGATATTACCCTTCTGACCAAGCTCCGCGGCCAGTTTCAGCCGCTGGCGCTCCCCGCCTGATAGCGTCGACAAGGGCTGACCGAGCGTCAGGTAACCGAGGCCGACATCGTCGAGGCCTTTCAATATCCGCGCAATCGCTGGCTCTGTAAAAAACACCACGGCGTCCGCGACGCTCATCTCATAGACGTCACTGATCGACTTGCCACGCAGCTGATGGGTCAGCACCTCGGGCAGGAAACGCTTGCCGTGGCAGGTCTCGCACGTCGCCGCCACCGGGTCGAGGTGCGCCAGGTCGGTATAGGTGACGCCCAAACCGTTGCAGTCCGGACAGGCGCCTTTCGAATTGGCCGAGAACAATGCCGCATCGACGCCATTGGCCTTGGCAAAGGCCTTGCGCACCGCGTCCAGAATCCCGGTATAGGTCGCGGTGTTCGACCGCCGCGAGCCGCGCGCCAGGTTCTGGTCGATGATAATGGTGTCGGGATAGGCCTTGGGCAGGCAGCCCTGGATCAGCGACGACTTGCCCGAGCCGGCCACGCCCGACACGACGGTCAACACGCCCTTCGGAATCGCCACCGAGACGTTCTTCAGGTTGTTCAGGCCTGCGTTTTCGATGCGCAGCTCGCCGTCAGGTTTGCGCACCTTGTCCTTGATCGGCTGGTGCTTTTTCATATGGTTGCCGGTCAGCGTCCCGGAAGTCAGCAAGCCGGCATAGTCGCCCTCATAGACGATCTCACCGCCCTTGCTGCCCGCAAACGGCCCAATATCAACGACGTGGTCGGCGATGGCGATCATATCGGGCTTGTGCTCGACGATCAGCACCGTATTGCCCTTGTCGCGCAACTGCTGCATCAACCCGGCCAAACGTCCAACATCGTGCGGATGCAGGCCGACGGACGGCTCATCGAAAACATAGGTCATGTCGGTCAGCGACGAGCCGAGGTGCCGCACCATCTTGACGCGCTGGCTTTCGCCGCCCGACAGGCTGGAGCTTTCACGGTCCAGGCTGAGATAGCCGAGCCCGATCGTCACCAGGTTGTCGAGCCGCGCCGACAGCGCCTGCAGCATCGGCCCGACCTGCGGCGCCTGGATCGCGCGCACCCACTCCGCCAGGTCGCTGACCTGCATAGCCGACAGCTCGGCGATGTTCTTTCCCGACACCTGGCTGGCGAGCACCTCGGTCTTCAGGCGCGCGCCCTGGCAGGCCGGACAGATCCTGCGCGTAAAGACGCGCTCATATTCGGCGCGAACGTGCGGCTGGACGGTTTCGGGGTCCTTGCTGCCCAGCGACCGCTTGAGCTTGGGGACGACGCCTTCATAGGTCAGGTTGATCTTGTCGATCTTGATTTTGCGGCCGTCATCGAGGTCGAACAGGTTGGCGCGCTCTTCGGGGGTGTAGTCCTTGATCGGCTTGTCGAGATCGAACATGCCCGAACGCGCATAGATGGACCACCACCAGGCATCGACTTCGAAACCCTTGCATAGCAAGGCCCCGCCGTTCAGCGATTTGCTCTCATCGACCACCGCCGTCATATCCATGGCGGCGACCTGGCCGATGCCTTCGCATTCGCCGCACATGCCGCGCGGGTCGTTATAGGAGTAATAGCCCGGCGCCGGCAGACGCGGCTCGGCCAGGCGCGAAAACAGCACACGCAGCATTTGGGCCGCGTCGGTGACCGTTGCGACCGTCGAGCGCGAATTGCCGCCCAGGCGCTGCTGATCGACGATGATGGCGGCCGAGATATTTTCCAGCAGGTCGGCGTCCGGCTGGCCGTAATGCGGCATGAACTGCTGGACGAAGGCCGGATAGGTTTCGTTGATCAGCCTCTGGCTTTCGGCGGCGATGGTACCGAAAACCAGCGACGACTTGCCCGAGCCCGACACGCCGGTAAAGACGGTGATCCGGCGCTTGGGGATATCCAGCGAGACGTTTTTGAGATTGTTCTCGCGCGCACCGCGGATGAGGATCGAACCGTAATCGGGCTGGGTCATGAAGGCTCCTTGGCGTGTCGGCCGGAACATCATGCATGGGGTAACGCAGGTTTGTCAGTAGCGTCTTTAGTCCCCTCTCCCCGTTTACGGGGAGAGGGTTAGGGTGAGGGGCTTATTTCCATCTGCGCCTTAACACGTAAGTCCGCACGAAGCTTCATAATTAAGAACTGAAGCCATAATCCGAAAACTGCCTAAGATGCCCCTCACCCTAGCCCTCTCCCCGCTTGCGGGGAGAGGGAATAAAAAAACGGCCCCGTTTCCGGAGCCGTTTGTTCTTTTACGCCTCTTCCTTAACCCGCTTCTTACGGAACGAAGGGTTCAATTCCTTCTTGCGCAGGCGGATCGACTTCGGCGTCACTTCAACCAGCTCATCGTCCTCGATATAGGCGATGGCCTGTTCCAGCGTCGGACGGCGCGGCGGCGTCAGGCGGACGGCTTCGTCCTTGCCCGAAGCGCGGACGTTGG